>JBJTPA010000288.1:0-13620 GCA_046074885.1 Planctomycetaceae bacterium | reverse complement strand
GGCCCAGCGGGTGAAGCTCTCCCGCGAGCTGGCCAAGCCGGGCACGGGCCAGACGCTCTACATCCTCGACGAGCCGACGACGGGTTTGCACTTCGCGGACATCGAGAAATTGCTCAGAGTGCTGGAACGGCTCGTGGACGCAGGCAACACGGTGCTCGTGGTGGAGCACAACCTCGAGGTGATCGCGGCGGCCGACTGGGTGATCGACATGGGCCCCGAGGCGGGGGCCGGCGGGGGGAGGATCGTCGTCGAGGGCCCGCCGGAGGACCTTGTCGTGCACGCCGGCCGCTGGCAGCGTGCCGGCCTCCTCCGCAGCCACACGGGCGAGGCCCTCGAGGCCTTCGGGCTCGACGATGCGGGGTGGGTCGGCACGAAAACGCCGCCGCCCGCGGAGGGGTCCCCCGCGGGCGGCGCGACGAGTCGTGGGCGGCGCGGCGGCGCGGTCACCAGATCGCCTCGATCCCGGTGTTGACGCCCTGCAGGAACACGCTGCCCCCGAGGTTGAGTGTTCCGCTTGGCACCGTCATGTCAAATGCCTTCACCTGGTTCAGCGAGGTGGCCACCCCGCTGATCCAGAAGAAGTTGTATCCCGCCCGCCAGAACAGGTGGTCGGTCAGCCGGACGGATCCGTTGATTCCCACCTCGCCGAAGAAGCCGGTCGAGTTCCCGGTCGCGGTATAGGCCGTGGGCAAGATTCGATTCGGGTCGCTGCTCTCGACCGTCATGGTCGATGCGGCATGCATGTTTCCATACACGCCGGCCTTGGCCACACCGTTGAACCGGACGATGTCGGACACGGTGAGCAGGACCGCGTCGAGGCCGAGTTGACCGCCGTACAGGTTGTTCACGGAGCTGGCTGCGATCGAGTCGGTGCCGGTCGATGGGTCCGTGTTGGGATCGTTGTAGGTGTCCGTCATGGTGAATGAGTCGTTCCACTCGATCCAACGGAAGCCCGCGATCCACGTGATCGACCGGCCGTTTTGGCGGCGCCAATTGAGCTCGAAGCTCTGGATCCTGCCGGCGGTCGATGCCGTCCCGCTGTCGATGAAGCCCACGTTCGGCAGTTGGCCAAGGGCGGCCCACGCCAGCTGATCCTCGGCCGGCGCCACGAATTCCCGCGAGCCGCTGAAGTTCCCGGCGTTGAAGTAGTTGGCCTCTATCCCGTGGCATTGGTCCACGTTGAAGATGACGGCCGTCCGTGGGCCGGTGCCCAACGAGTACGGGAGTTGGTTGCCGTTGAGGACGGTGGGGAATGGCTCGATGGTGCTGAGCGTAAGGAGCGATGTCCCTGGCACGTTGCCCTGCCAGAGCATCAGCACGTCTGCCTGGCCGACCCACCGCGGGCAGGCCGGGCCGAGGCAACGGTTGATGAGCGCCGGTCCGAAGCCGTACCTCGGACGGGAGTCGGGCATCATCGCCTCCTCGCCAGGAACGAACGGCGTGGCGGAATCGCCCGCCCCGTCCGACACGACGACCGAACGCTGCTGGCCGGCCGGGAAGTCGCCGACGACTCGTTCCTCCGCGCCCGCGGCGACGAACCTGTCGAACTGCGCCGCGCCGGCACCGGATGCCGCCAGAAGCACTGCCGCGGCCAAGCCGGCCCGGCCGCCAAGGCCGGCCACCACGTTCAAAAGCCCGGCCCGATACGACCCGTTCGATCCCGAGAATCGACGCCAGTTCATGGCAACCTCACAGTCCTCAACGGCGTTATCCGTGTCACGACCCCCCCGTGGAGCCACGTCGCGGGTTTGATCGACTGCCGGTCATACCGGTCGTGACCGTTGCTCGCCGGGTGCCGGTCACGGAGGCGAGGCAGTTTGGGTGATCTGCCGCGGAAATGCCGATCGAGCCCGCACAACCGGTGGATTAGGGACGGACCCGACGACCCGCACAGGCCGTCCAGTCGGGCTCCAACCCCCGGGAAAAAGCCTGCTTTCAGTGACGACGGCCGAAAAGTTGCCCCCCCCGAATCACCGATGTATGGTCACGGCCACTAGTCCACGGAGGGGGCGCTACGCCCGGGAGATTTGCCTCTGGGTAGTGAGACCTCCCTCCCCATTCCCCGTGAACAAACGTCCGAGTTGGCAGACAGGAGCATGTCGCGATGAGTCTCTTCCGCTTCCCGTTCGGTTCCGCCCGCGGCCCCGTCGCCCGCCTCGCGACCCGCCACCTCATGCGGCGGCGTTCCGGTGCGGCCGGCCCCGCGACAGGCCACCGGCTCGCGGTCGAGCGGTTCGAGTCCCGTGCGATGCTGGCGGCTCAGATCGTCGAGGTCTCCTCGACGCTGCCGGCGGGTAAGGCCGTGGGGATCGGCCAAACGATCCCGTTCCAGGTCGTCTACAGCGAGCCCGTGTCGGTGCTCGGAACTCCCGTCGCCAATGTCAACGTGGTCAAAATGGGAGGAGTTCCGGCGACCGCGACGTACACGGGCCCCAGTGGCGGTGGCCTGATCCAGAACTTCTCCTACACCGTGGCCGCCGGTGACGCGGTTCCGCAGTTCGACGTCCTGCTCAGCCCGACGGCATGTCTGGTCGGCGGCACGATCACCACCGTTTCGACGGGCGCCGCGAACGATGCGGACCGCACCGTGGTGGTAGGTGACCCGACGATCGCCGACATGCAGCCTGGACTCTCTGTCGATGGAATCGCGCCTGCGGTGCCCACGGTCGCGCCTGCCATCTACGTGAACCCCACGGCCTGGACACCCGGGGCGTGGGCGACGCTGCATCCCGACTATTTCGTGATCTCCGGCACCGCGGGAACCACCGCGCTCCCGGCCGGCGAGGTGCTTACCGTGACCGTCAACGGCGCGACCTACCAGCCGACCGTCAGCCCGACGGGCGCGTGGAAGGTCTACATCCGGTCCGTCGGCGGAAACCCGGCGTCGATCCCCACCAGCGGCTTCCTGGCCCCGTGGTCCACCACCAACACCGACACCTACAACGTCGTCGCCAAGATCACCGACGCCGCGAGCAACTCCTCCACCGACGTCACGACCGCCGAGGTGACGATCGACACGGTCGCCCCGACCATCACGTCGGTCAATTCGACGTCGGTCCCCGGCCCCGGCACGCTGCCGGGCACGTACGGAGCGGGCTCCGTCATCGACCTCTACGTCGTCTACAACGAGCCGATCCGGGTGATCGGCACGCCCTTGCTGCCGATCAACGTCCTGCCGGGTCCGGCGGTCGCCACGTTCGTCGGGGTTGTCAACAACAACGAGGCACATTTCCAGTACACGGTCCTGCCGGGCGATTCGACCCCCGCGGGCGGCTTGAACGTGACCGGGACGGCGATCAACCTCAACGGCGGTTTCATCGAGGACCTGGCGGCCAACACTGCCCCCCTCGCGCCCCCCACGGCCGCGCCGGCCAACACCGTGACGGGGATCGTCCTCGACACGGTGGCGCCGACAGTCACCGGCGTCACGGCGACGAACGCCGACGGCACCTACTTCGTCGGCAGCCCGGCCATCACGATCACCGTGACGTTCAGCGAAGCCGTGGTCGTGAACCCTCTCGTGCCCGGGCCGCTGCTCGCCCTGAACTCGGCCCCGGGCCGCACGGCGACGTATGCGGGAGGCAGCGGCACCGCCACGCTGTCCTTCTCCTACGTGGTGCAGCCCGGCGACGACACGCCGGACCTCGACTACACGTCGATTTCGGCGCTCTCGCTCAACGGGTCCACGATCAGGGACGCCGCTGGCAACAACGCCGTGCTCACCCTCGCCGTGCCGGGCACGGCCGGGTCGCTCGGGGCCATCAAGGCGATCGTCGTGGCTGCCCAGCCGAAGGTGATCCAGGTGTCGTCGCCCGACGGCCCCTATTACGCCGAGGCCGGAGACACGGTGCGGATCCGCGTGATGTTCGACAAGGTGGTGGCGGTGGCCGCAGGCCCGTCGCCGACGCTGTCGCTCAACACAACCCCGACGGCCATCGCGACATGGAGCAATGCGGGGCTGGGGGGCTATATCGATGGAGCGGGAAACCAGACGACCACCCCCACGAACATCTTGCAGTTCACCTATCTGGTCAGGCCGGGCGACACGACGGGCGGCGCGTTCCTCAACTACGTAAGCACCACCTCGCTCATGCCCGGCGCCGGCATCAATCTCTCCCCGGCGCCGGTCACGCCGCCGGGCGTCCTCGCGGCCAACCTCACCCTGCCGCCTCTCGGCAACGCCGCCGACGTCCTGCCGAACGCCGGGATCGTCATCGGCCCCGACACCACGGCGCCGCTTGCCCCATTCATCGCGATCACCGACACGACCAACTTCATCGGCAACTACACGACGGACGGGATCACGAACAACACGACGATCAACGTGTCGGGCCTGGAGACGAAGACCGGCACGACCTGGCAGTACCGCTACAAGCTCGGTGGCGGCGGTCTATTCACCACCTGGCTCACCGGTGGCCCGATCGTTGGCGGCACGAGTTCGTTCACGCTGCCGGGCGGCTTCACCTACGCGCCCGGCGCCGTGGAGGTGCGGCAGACGGATTGGAGCGGCAACATAGGTGCCGTCGTGACCAACGTGGCGCCTTCGTGGAACCTCGACGTCACCGCCCCGAATCCCCCGGCGACGGCCACGATCCTTGAGACCGGAACCCCGGGCAGCGGCGTGACGAACAACCCTCTCGTGACGGTCACGGGGCTCGAAGCCGGTGCGCTGCTCCAGTACAACGCCACCTACAACTCGATCACGGGCACGGTCGGCGCTGGCCCGTGGATTTCCGTCTCCCCCGCCACGGGCAACTCTGGGTTCGCGGGCGGCACGGCCAGCTTCATCCTGGCCCCGGGCACGTATGATCCGACCGTCGGCACGGGCGTGGTCGTCCGTCAGCAGGATCTCGCCGGAAACTTCCAGACGACCGCACCGTGGACGCAATTGACCACCAGCTCGGGCGGCACGACGGTCATCATCCGGCTCGATGTCACGGTCGCCGCACCGACCGCGGCGCTCAACACGGACACGACGCCGAATGTCGGGGCGTACACCGGGTTGCCCTACACCACCGACGGCTATACGAGCAACGGCCTCGTGAACGTCAGCGGGCTCGAGGTGCAGAATCTCGGCGCTACCCCGCCGGTCTCGGGCATCGCCACCTGGGAATACAGCACCAGCTCGGGAGCACCCGGCACGTGGACGGTGGGCGGCACGACGGCGCCCACCGGCACGTTCACGTTGCTCGACAACGCGGGCCTGCCGGGAGGTACGGTCTATGCCGCCGGCACGATCCGCGTCCGCCAGACCGACCTCGCGGGCAACGTGAGCACGTCCTGGCAGAACCCGGTTGCATGGACGATCGACCAGACGGCACCTGCGATCCAGGCGATCTCGGCCACGGCCGGCACCTACACGATCGGCCAGACTGTGACGATCACCGTGAACTTCGGCGAGAGCATCTACCTCAGCAGCACGACGGCACCCACCGCCCCGACGCTCACGCTCGACACCGGCGCGACGGCCACGCTGGTCACCCCGGTGGCGGCCGGCGCTACGAGCCTGCAGTTCGCCTACGTCGTGCGTCCCGGCGACACCTCGGCGAGCCTCCAGGTGACGGCCTTCAACCTCAACAGCTCGCTGCTTGCCGACAAGGCGGGCAACCAGCCGGGGGGCCCGCTCGTCGGCGTGCCGGTGACGGTGGCACCGGGGACAGTGATCATCGACGCCGCGATCAACGCAACGTTCTCCGTCGGCAGCCCCGCGGCCGCGGGACCCATCCTCGGCGCGGCGGTGACCTCGATTCGGATCGTGTTCAACACGCCAGTGACGAATTTCTCGCTCGCGTCGCTGCGGCTTTACTGGAGCACGAGCCGTGACGGCACGCCCACCCGGCTAGTGTCGCTCGGCGTCGGGTCCCGGCTCACGAAGGTCAACGCCACGACCTACACGCTGACACTGCCGAAGAACGCGACGAACGGGGCGGGTGCCTACATGCTCGTGGTGGACGGGACCCTGACGGGCATCCGCTCGACGCTCAACCCGACGGCCACGATGACGACGCCGTCGCGGACCTACTTCCGGCGCTGATCCGGTCCCGCGGCGACCGCTGGCGAATAGACGCGACCGGCCCGCGCCGAGGCTGGGCCAGGCGTGCGTGGGCATTCTCCCCAGCCGCCACCGGGGCTCGCGTTGCCGTGCGTTGGCGGACGGGCCAGCGTGCGGTGTTTACGGGACTCTCATGCGATCCTCACGGAAAACACATGCGATCCGCACGAGATCCTCATCGCCGAGGGCTACTCTCCCCGGGCGATATCCAAATGGGACATTCAACATTCCAAACATCAGGTGATTTCATGCCACTTCGTTGTGCCCGAAACACTCGCGGCTTCACGCTCGTCGAACTGCTCGTGGTCATCGCCATCATCGGCGTCCTCATCGGCCTGCTGCTGCCGGCCGTGCAGCAGGCCCGCGAGGCGGCCCGCAAGAGCCAGTGCTCGAACAACGTGAAGCAAATGGCGCTTGGGGCGCTGAACTACGAGTCGGCGAACAAGAAGCTTCCGACGTCCGGCGAGGGCAAGGACTTCGCCAACAAGAAGAACACCATGAACATCGAGTCGTTCTTCGTGCAGATCCTGCCCTACGTGGAGCAGGCGGGCATCGCGGCGAAGTGGAACAAGAAGGCACCCTACTGGGACACGACGACCTCCGGGTCGGGGTCCACGGCGACTTCCAACTCGGCCCTGGCGGCGACGAAGATTTCGACGTTCCTCTGCCCGAGCAACGGCCTCTACCAGGAATCCTTCGGCGGGAACTCGTCGGGCGCCGCGGCGATCATTTCCGGAGCGACCGCGGGCGGTGTCGGCGCGGAGCAGTTCCCCTACTACGGCTGCACCGACTACATGCCCGTCGCGTACACGGACCTCAGCCCGGCGGACGGCACGCGACAGAAGGCGGACGTCGCAGGTGGCACGATGAATGGCTACAAGCCCGGCCTGCTCACCCACGATCAGGCAAAAGGCCTGGGTGGTGCCGTGGATGGCACGAGCAACACCGCGATCTTCTTTGAAGATGCCGGCCGAAACCAGCAAAACGCCGGCGCTTACGGCACGAGCGATCAATGGATATCGACGGCTGGCGGAAGAGTCGCGGTCGTCACCGTGTCGGCGAACTCCGACCTGCCGAACTCAAAGACCGTTCCCAACCGGTGGGCCGACGGCGACAACGCCAGTGGCGTCTCTGGGGCACCGACGGAGGAATCGACCGTGCCGCGGACGCAGCCGATCATCAACAACAACAAGAGCCCGGTCGGCGGACCGAGCAACTGCACGTGGGACAAGAACAACTGCGGGCCGAACGACGAACCGTTCAGCCTGCATGGTGGCGCTGGCTGCTGGGCGGGCTTCGCCGACGGCAGCGTGCACTGGCTCTCCGAAAACCTCAGTGCACAGGTGCTGCGGCAGCTGGCGGATCCCGCGGATGGAGAGCCGGCGCTCAAGTACGAGTGATGGGTCTTGCCTAAACACCGAGGACACCAACTCATGAAGAAGCCCGCCTCGAGCAAAGACGCTGCGGCGCTCAAGTGGAAGCCGCGGCTCAAGAACGCCCCGAAGGGCAAGCGATCGACGTCGACTTCCGCCACGACGAACGTCGCCGAGCAGGCGCTGTCGGCCATGCGGCGAATCGACCGCGTGCGCGGCGTGGACGGCGACGTCGAGGGCTGCGCGACGCGGCTCGCCGGGTGCTACCTCCCGCAGGACGCCGCCGCAAAGCCTGCGCGACCACGCGCCGCGGGTGCCGAGCGGGCTGGACGACGTGGAGGGCCCACGACGCTGCTCGTCGGCCTGATGGTTGCCGTCGCGGCGTGCATCGCGGCCGTGATCGTGCTCGGCCGTCCGACGCCCCGCGTCACCGTCGCCGGCAGAATCTACCTGGAGCGGAAGCCGCTCGGGGCGGCCGAACTTCGCTTCCACCCCGGCGGCAGCCCGACTGCGGCCGTCACCGTGGTCGCTGCCCAGGACGGACAGTTCCATCTCGAGGAAGTCGCGGCGGGGGATTACCGCGTGACCATTCATCCGCCGACGGGCTCGCGGGGCGTGCCGCTGGCAGCCGCCTACGCGAGTGCGGAATCGACTCCGCTCCACGTGAACCTCGTCAAGGACGTCGACCGTCTGCAAATCTTTGCATCCAAGGTCGCGCCCACTCCCGGCGGCGAATGACCACGCCGCCGATCACCGCAGATCGGCCGGCTTCACGCCCTTCTTCGCGCCGTTGAAGCCGAACGCGGTCGGCTCGAACGTGCCCACGACGTCCACACACGACTTCTCGGGGATCTTGTCCTCGAGGCCCGTCGCCCAGTAGCAGGCGTTGACAAGCAGCCGCCGCGTGCCCTCGGTCGCCATGTCGGTCGAGGAGCCCATCGTCGTGGTGAACACGCGGCCGGTCGGTCCGCCGTCCACGGCATAGGTCTTCGTCCAGGCCACCGGCATCATCGGGTCGTTCTTCGTCCCTTCGACCGGCGCGTCGTCGGGCTTCATGCCGACGAGCACCTGGCCGAGCAGGAGCGGCTGCGAGTCTCCCGGCAGCGGGAGACGGACGCCGTAGACGTCGGTCGGCCCCCAGACGTCGCCGTCGGCGATGCCCCGCAGGATCGGATGATTCCTGGCGTCGGGCGCGACGATCCCGCGGGTGCTCTCGTTGCCGTGGTGGCCGTGGTGGCTGATCCAGGTCTCGCCGAGCACGTGCCGGCCGAAGCCCTGCGGCATCCGCTCGTCGGTCTGGTTCCATCCGTAATGGGAGTAGGTTCGGCCCGGCGGCACGTTGAAGGCGTGCGTCGCCGTCCGCATCCCCACGACGGGCTTGCCCTTCTTCAGGTAGTCGTCGATTTCCTTCATCTGCTCGTCGGGCAGGTTGCGAAACCGCGTGGCGATGACCATGAGGTCGGCCGTCCGCAGGGCCTCGAGGCCCGGGATGTTGTCCCCCTTGTTGGGATCGATCTCGCCGGTCGCCGGATCGATCGCGTAGAGCACCGTGCACGTGAAGCCGTGGTGCCTCGCCAGGATCTTCGCCAGCTGCGTGAGCGCCTCCTCGCTGCGGTACTCCTCGTCGCCGCTGACGAGCACGACCTGCTTGCCCTTCCCGGGGCCCTCGCCCCCGTTCACGACGAGCCAGGGGTCGTCGGCGCGGCACGGCAGGGCGGCGAACAGGACGAGCGCGAGCGGCAGGAGGCGGGGCATGGCGGGCTCCGGGGTGGGGTTCGTGGCCGGCGAAAACCGTGCTCCAGACTACACCGGCGGCCGCGTCGCCGGCGATTCGACTCGCCCCCTTCACGAGGGTATCACTGCTGCATCGCCTTCCCATGATCGCAGGACGATGGCCGACTTCCCTCCCCGCCGCACCACGCCCCCCGTGGGCCCGTCTCTCAAGTGGCTCGTGGCCGCGGCGCTCCTGCTTTTGCTCGCCGTCGGGTTGGCCCGCGGCATCTACATGGTCGGCCCCGAGGGCGTGGGCGTGATCCAGCGGTTCGGCCGCTTCGCGGGCACGGCCGGCCCGGGGCTGCATGTGAAGCTCCCCTTCGGGATCGACACCGTCACGATCCTCCCGGTCAAGCGGCAGTTGAAGATGGAGTTCGGCTTCGCCACGCCGGGCTCCACGAACCCCGACCAGTCGTCCCGCGAGACCGACCGCGAGAGCGACATGGTGACCGGCGACCTCAAAGCGGCCCACGTCGAGTGGGTCGTGCAGTACGAGATCGCCGAGCCCGAGCAGTTCCTCTTCAACCACCGCGAGCCCGTTCCCACGCTCCGCGACCTCTCCGAGAGCGTGATGCGGGAGGTGGTCGGCGACCGCACCGTGGACGAGGTGCTCACGATCGGCCGCCAGGGCATCGAGAACGAGGCGATCGCCAAGCTCACCGCGCTCGTGGGCGGCCTCCACCTCGGCCTGCGGGTGCAGCAGGTGCAGCTCAAGAACGTCCACCCGCCGGCCCCGGTGCAGCGGTCGTTCGACGAGGTGAACCGCGCCCAGCAGGAGCGCGAGCAGATGATCAACCAGGCCAACGGCGAATACAACAAGGTCGTGCCCCGCGCCAGCGGCGACGCCGAGCGGCTGGTCCGCGAGGCCGAGGGCTACGCGCTCGAGCGGGTGAACGCGGCCGAGGGCGACGTGGCCCGGTTCCGGGCCCTCCTCGAGCAGTATGAAAAAGCCCCGGACGTGACCCGCCGGCGGCTCTACCTCGAGACGATGCAGAAGGTGCTGCCGCGGCTCGGCGGCAAGGTGATCCTCGACGCCGACGCCTCGCAGTTCCTGCCGCTCATGAACCTCCGCCAGCCGGGTGCGGCGGCCCCCGCCGCGGGAGGCGCGCCGTGAGCCCGCTGCCCATCAACCACCCGCTGGCGGCCGCCTTCCGCCGCTTCGCCGACTTCGTGGTGTCGCCGGCCGGCGGCCTCGCCGCCGTGCTGCTCGCCGTGGCGGTCTTCGGCTGCGCCTACACGGTGGACCAGACCGAGCAGGTCGTGCTCACGCAGTTCGGCCGTCCGATCGGCGCACCCATCAATGCGGGCGCCGAGTCGGGCGCCGGCCTCCGCTTCAAGCTCCCGTTCGTGCAGACCGCCAATCGCTTCGAGAAGCGGATCCTCGAGTGGGACGGCCCGCCGGGCGAGATGACGACCCGCGACAAGCTCTACGTCGTCGTGGACACGTTCGCCCGCTGGCGGATCGCCGATCCGCTCAAGTACTTCCAGAGCCTCCGCGACGAGCGGAGCGCGCTCTCGCGGCTCGACGACATCATCGGCAGCGAGACGCGGAACGTGGTCGCCCGCCACGACCTTATCGAGATCGTGCGGTCCGACCGCGACCGCGTGCCCGAGAAGGATGCCCTCGTGGCCGAAGGGAGCGGGTCCGTGGGCGTGCTCCCGCCGATCCGCTTCGGCCGGGCGGCGCTCGAGCGGGAGATCCTCGCCGCCGCCAAGGAGAAGGTGGGGATCTGGGGCATCGAGCTGCTCGACGTCCGCGTGAAGCGGATCAACTACAAGCCCGGCGTGATCGAAAAGATCTACGACCGCATGACCAGCGAGCGGCAGCAGATCGCGGAGCGGTTCCGGTCGGAGGGGGCCGGCGAGGCGGCAAAGATCGACGGCCGCCGCGACAAGGACCTCAAGCGGATCCAGTCCGACGCCTACCGTCGCGTGCAGGAGATCCGCGGCGCGGCCGACGCGAAGGCCTCGGAGATCTACGCCGCCGCCTACACCGCGAGCCCGCGGGCCGCCGACTTCTACGCCTTCCTCAAGACCCTCGACACCTACGAGGCGGCGCTCGGCGACGACGCCACGCTCGTGCTGACGACCGACAGCGACCTCTTCCGGCTGCTCAAGGAAGCCACCCCGCCGCCCGCGGCCGGACCGCGGCCGGCCCGCTGACGGCCCTCCGCACCGCCTCGCTTCCGTCCCACGGTCCACGCGGTGAGAATGTTGAATCGTGTCGCTCGCGAGGCGCGAGTTCGGGCCCGTAGCTCGGTGGTTAGAGCAGGGGACTCATAAGCGAGACCGAGAAAGGCATCGAAAACGCGGTTTCGCTAGGGCCAGACGACGATTTCGGGGAACGGTGCCCACGCAGAAAATTCGTCGTAAGTCCTTGGGCGTCCTCACATGCGGTTGTCGCGACAACCGCTCTCCCGATCCTGTCGCGGACTGCTGGAAAGGCCCCGGCAAAAGCCAGGCCAGGCCGAGTAAGGAGCGGCTGGTGGTCAGGGAGGGTACGGGCCTCGGCCTGCGGATTCGGCATTCGGCGCAGAGATAAGGTCTGCCCTTCCGGCTCATCTTGGGCCAAATCACTCGCCGGCTTTCGGGATGTTTTTTTGGGCGTGGCTTCAGCCGCGCAGCATGAACACCGATTCCCTGTTCTCGGTCACGAATCGCTGAATGTCGTCCGCCCGCGCTTGCAAGACTTCGGCGATTTGCCGCGTCGAGACATTGCCGAGGCAAATTTGGATGACCTGCGGAGGATGGCCGCGAACCAACGCCCGGGACAGAAAGTCATTGTCTTTCGTGACGATGACAAACCCTTCGTCCTTCGCGAAACGCCATATCCGCTCATCTTCTTCTCCCGCGAGTCCCACATCTCGTACGTGGCAGCTCCCGGGAAAGCGCGGCAGCAGGACATCGACGAGGCGAAAGGACAGATTCTGGTCGATCAGCACTTTCACGCTACCGACCCGAGAAGGCGTCGCTCGCGTTCCGCCGCGAACGCCAAGCAGGCCCGGATGTCCTCGCTCGTGAGTTCAGGAAAGTCGGCCAGAATCTCAGCCTCGGGCATGCCGGAGGCGAGATATTCGAGCACGTCGGACACCGTGATGCGAAGCCCACGAATGCAGGGCTTCCCACTCCGCTTGCCGGGCTCGACCGTGATGCGTTCAAGCAGTGCGGACGCCATGCCGCGATTCTATGTCACCCTCTTCCGGACAGCAAAACCTGTGACAGGGTTGTCAGCGTGATTGGTGGCTGAAAACCGGCCAAAAACCCGGCATAGTCCATGAGCGCACCATAACCGTCAGCCGCCCGCGCTCCGGCTCCTCTCGCCGCTGACTTCGCTTCGCGGCGCTTCCCTCTGACCTCGGCGACCCTGCCACGCGCTCATTAGGAGCCTCTGCATGCAAAATCCATGGCCTGATCCTCTCCAGTCGCCCGGAAAACCCCTATAAAACAAGCCTTCGGGCCCGTAGCTCAGTGGTTAGAGCAGGGGACTCATAATCCCTTGGTCGTGTGTTCGAATCACACCGGGCCTAGTTGTTTTTGATGATTTTCGGAGAAGACAAAGTCCCACGCCCAAACCCACGCCCAAACTCGGCTGGGCTTGGGCGTGGGGCGGGATACGGGTAGCCCACAGATAACGCGATCCAGCGAGACCGATCCCCGATGGACGAACGCACCAACTTCTTCGTCGGCTGGGGAACCCTCGCCCTCATCAATGCGGGCCTCGCCCAGGGCAAGGGCAGGAGCGGTCTGGTCTGGTGCCTACTCTCGCTACTGCTGGGGCCGATTGCGACCTTCCTGATCGTCGTCCTCGGTAGGGTGCCATCGGAGATCGAGTGAGGTCAGGCGACCCCCTGCCCCTCGCCCGCGTCGCCGTCCCTGCGGAGCCTCTTCTGGAGTCTCTTCAACTGGACGGGGGTGAGGTTCTTGATCAACGCCTCCACCTCCTGCTCAACCGTGACCTCCACAGACTCACACCCCAGTTGCTTCGCGAGTTCAGGATATTCCTGAAGGGCAACGGTGAGGTTCTCATAGAGACCATCCGCGAGGAGCCGTTCCTTCCTCCCAACCTTGGCAAGATAGTTGCGGGTCATGTTGCCGACGGTGGTCTGCAGCTTCGCCGCCGCCGCCTTTCGCTTGTCCCGCAGTTCACCCTCATTGCTCAACTCCATGCTCGTACTACGCAGGGCGTGATGGGTGATCTCGGGGCGACCGATGGCCTCCGCACTCGTCGCGATCAATTTCTGCATTCGCCACTGCATCCGCTCGGGGCTGAACGGCATGACCGCGTGACAACTCTTCAGCGACCGCTCCACCTCGTTGGCGAACATCGCGAAGACATACGGACTACCCTCAACCTTGAACCTCTCCAACCTCTCCCGAATGGTTGTCGGAATTCTGACGACCTTGCCCTTACCCCGCTTCGCG
>JBJTPA010000287.1:0-4590 GCA_046074885.1 Planctomycetaceae bacterium | reverse complement strand
CTCACGCCTCGCACCGCGCCGCCTCGAGGCGGTCGAGCTCGGCGGCGAGCGCCGCGTCGGCGGGCAGCTCGCCGCGGGTCTGCTTCCCCACGTGGACGTCCGCGAAGGTCTCGAGGGCACGCTTCACGGCCAGGGCCGCGGCCTCCGGGAGGCGGTCGGTGAAAAGCCGGCCCTCGAGGTGGTCGTACTCGTGCTGCACGACGCGGGCCAGCAGGCCGTCGATGTCCATGTGGATCGGCCCGCCGTCGAGGGTCCACGCATCGACGACGATCCGCTCGGGCCGACGGACGTCCATCCGCACGCCCGGCAGGCTCAGGCAGCCCTCCTCCTGCACGGCCGTGCCCCGGGGCCGCGAGAGCGTCGGGTTCACGAACACGAGCTCCTCGCCGGCGCCCCGCGCGCCCGCCACGTTGACGACGAACATCCGGTAGGGCAGCGCCACCTGGTTGGCGGCGAGGCCCACCCCCTGGGCCTCGTACATGATGTCGAACATCCGCGCCGCCGCAACGCGGACCTCGTCGTCGATCCGCGCGAGCGGCCGGGCCCGCCGCCGCAGGGCGGGGTGCGGGAACTCCACGAGCGACAGGGGCCCGATCGTGGCATCGACGGCAGGGGTGGTCGGCGGCATGGGACGTCCGAGGGGATTGCGGCGACATCGGCCGCCTGGAGAACCCGCATCATACTGGGAAACCGCTCCGCGGCCCCCGGGGCCGGGCGGGGTACGATCTCGGGCGATGGCTCGGGCGATGGGATGGACGGTTCCGCCGATTCCGACCGCGGAGGCTCGCAGGGCATGCAGGGCGGCACGACCACCGATGCGGACGCCTCCGTGCCCTGGTCGGCGCCCTCGGTGCTCGCGGCCACGTGCGGCGGCGTCGGCCGCGTTCCGATCGCGCCCGGCACCGCGGGGTCGGTCCTCGGCGTGCCGCTCGCGCTGGCGACCGGTGCCGCGGCGACGTGGGCGGCCGGCAGGGGCGGCACGCAGCTCGCGGTCGCCGCGATCGAGGCCTGCCTGCTCGCGGCGATCGTCCTGGTCGGCGTCCCGATCTGTTCCCGCGCCGCCGGGTTGCTCGGTCGAGGCAAGGATCCCGGCGCGGTCGTCTACGACGAGTTCGCGGCGCTGCCGCTCGTCCTGCTGCCCGTGCCGCCCGCGGCACGGTCGCTCGCCTGCCTCGCCGCCGCGTTCGTCCTGTTCCGCGTCTTCGACATCGCCAAGCCCTTTCCCTGCCGACGGCTCGAGCGGCTGCCGGCGGGCTGGGGCATCATGGCCGACGACCAGGCCGCCGCCGCGTGGGCCGCGGCGTGCCTATGGCTCGCCCGGTCGCTCGGCCTCGTGTGAACCGTCCGCCATGCGCGTCCTGCTCATCGACCACGGCTGCTGCGACCCGCCCCACGCCCGGGCGCACGCCTTCCGCGGCGGCCTGGACTCGCTGGGCATCGCGGCGGCGGTCTGCGGCCCGTCCTCGGTGCCGGGCCTCGAGCTGCAGGCGACCGGCATGCACGGGATCCACCTGCATGACATCGCCGCGGCGTCGCGGACGTTCCTCGCCGCCGTCCGCGACGGCTCGCCGGAGGCGTTTCTGGCGGCGGTCGCCGACGTGCCGGCGCGGCTGCTCGGCCTCGTTCGCGAGACGGCGCGGCAGACGATCGCCGAGGCGGCCGACGCCCTCTATCCGGACGTGATCTTCGTGCTCCATGCGGGCATTCTCGCCGACCTCGCGGTGGAGACGGGGGCGCCGGTGGTCGTGCACGTGGCCGCGGCCGACCTCGCCGCCGCGGCGGCCCGCCCGTCGTTGCGGCGGCTCGTGACCGCCGCCATCGGGTCGAGCGAGGTCGTCGTCGCGGCGGACGACGCCGTGGCCGCCGACCTGCGTGGCTCCTGGCTCGGCGCCGAGGCCGACGTGCCCGGCCGCTGCGAGACGTGGCCCGCGGACGCCGGCTGCCCGGAGCGGATCGCCGCCGCCTGCGGCGGGGCCCTGGCGCGGCGGCGCGGCGAGTGATACGGCTCACACTTGATCCTCAGGCGTGATTCGTCTCAGCCGACTAGATGCGTGGTCGCGGGGCAACCCGTGGTCCGGTTGCCTCGCAACCGGATTTCCCTGGCGATCCAACGACCGGATTCCAGTCGCGAGGCGACTGGGCCACGAGACGAGGTGATCGCGGCGGCGCGAGGATCATGTGGGAGCCGTATGAGTCGCCTACACTGACCGTCCCGACCCGCGTCCCGCGAGGATCCCATGCCCGCGCCCCGGAAACCATCCGCTCCCGCCTCCTCCCGCCGCGGCGTCGCCGCCCCGCGCGGCACCTTCCCCGAGCCCGACCTCGGCCGCGCGCGGAAGATCGTCCTCGACCTGCTCGCGATCCCCGGGGTCTCGGGCCACGAGAAGGCGGTCGCGGAGCGGATCGTGAAGTGGCTGCGCGATGCGGGCTGCCCGGCGTCCGCGATCGCGTTCGACGCGGCGCACACGAAGACGCCGATCAAGGGGGACGTCGGCAACCTGATCGTGAAGCTGCCGGGCACCGCGGCCGGCCCGCGAAGGCTGCTCATGGCCCACATGGACACGGTGCCCGTGTGCCAGGGCGCGAGGCCGGTGGTGTCGGGCGGCCACGTGAAAAGCGCCGACCCGAAGACGGGCCTCGGCGGCGACGACCGCGCGGGCTGCGCCGTCGTGCTCGCGACCGCCGTCGAGATCCTCACGCGCGGGCTCCCTCATCCCCCGCTCACGCTCCTGTTCGGGATCCAGGAGGAGGTCGGCCTGTTCGGGGCCCGGTTCGTGAAGGCGGCCGACCTCGGCCGGCCGAAGCTGGCGTTCAACTTCGACGGCGGCGCCGTCGAGAAGATCACGGTCGGCGCGACGGGCGGCTACCGGATGGACATCGCCATCGAGGGGATTCCCGCGCACGCCGGCGTGGCCCCGGAGAAGGGCGTCTCGGCGATCGCGATCGCGGCGCTGGCGATCGCCGACCTCGTCGCGCACGGCTGGCACGGCCTCGTGCAGAAGGACGGGAAGCGCGGCACGAGCAACGTGGGCGTGATCCAGGCCGGTGCCGCGACGAACGTCGTGGCCGAGTCGGCCACGCTCCGCGCCGAGGCCCGCGGCCACGACCCCGCGTTCCGCGGCCGGATCGTCAAGGCGATCGAGAAAGCGTTCGCCGACGCCGCGAAGCGGGTGCGGAGCGTCGATGGCCGCACGGGCAAGGTCACGGTGACGGGCCGCCTCGACTACGAGGCCTTCCGGCTGGCCGACGACGAGCCCTGCGTGGTGGCGGCCCGGGCGGCCGTCCGGTCGCTCGGCCTCGCGGCCCGGCTCGACGTCAGCAACGGCGGCCTCGACGCCAACTGGATGGCGGCCAACGGCATTCCCACGGTGACGCTTGGCTGCGGTCAGATGGAGATCCACACCACGCAGGAGCGGCTCGATCTCGCCCCCTTCGAGGACGCCTGCCGCGCGGCGCTGCGGCTGGCGACGGGGGCGTGACGGGCCTTCCCGGGCCGGTGCCGGCCGCGAAGGGCGGACGACTCCGTCGCCGTGCGATTGACGGCAGGAAGCCCGGAGCGCGAGCGACGGGGGTGTGGGCGGGTCGGGCCGGTGCGGACCCGGCCGCGGAGGGTGGACGGTTCCATCGCCGTGCGATTGACGGCAGGAAGCCCGGAGCGCGAGCGACGGGATTGCTGGCTGGGACAGTCACTCGGTGGCAGGCAGTCCCCGCGCTGGCGCTTGGGGCTTCTTGGGCGATTGATGGGGTGGAGACGGCGCGTTTAGACTCTGGGTCCATGCCGCGGAATGAACGCCACGCATCGACCGGGCCGCTCGAGGCCGACGCGCTCCACGAGGGCGACTGCGTCGGGCTGCTCTCGCGGGTGCCCGAGGGGAGCGTCCATCTCGCGTTCGCCGACCCGCCGTTCAACATCGGCTACGACTACGACACCTACGACGACCGCCGCGCCGACGACGACTACCTGGCGTGGTCGAAGCGATGGATGGCGGCGGTGGTCCGCGCCCTGCGGCCCGACGGCACGTTCTGGCTGGCGATCGGCGACGAGTACGCCGCCGAACTCAAGGTGGCGGCCACCCGCGAACTCGGCCTCACCTGCCGCAGCTGGGTGGTGTGGTACTACACGTTCGGCGTCAACTGCCGGCAGAAGTTCAGCCGCTCCCACGCGCATCTCTTCCACTTCGTGAAGGATCCGGCGGCGTTCACGTTCAACGTGGACGCGATCCGCGTGCCGAGCGCCCGCGAGCTCGTCTACGGCGACCGGCGGGCCAACCCCACCGGCCGCCTGCCCGACGACACCTGGATCCTCCGCCCGCAGGACCTGCCCGAGGGCTTCGCCGCCGACGGCGACACCTGGTACTTCCCGCGGGTCTGCGGCACGTTCAAGGAGCGGTCGGGCTGGCACGGCTGCCAGATGCCCGAGCAGCTGCTCGGGCGGATCATCCGGGCGTCGAGCAACCCCGGCGACACGGTGCTCGACCCGTTCGCCGGCAGCGGCACGACGCTCGCGGTCGCCAAGAAGCTCGGCCGGTCGTTCCTCGGCTGTGAGCTCTCGCCCGCATACGCCGCGAAGGTCTGCGAGCGGCTCGCGGG
>JBJTPA010000286.1:0-3812 GCA_046074885.1 Planctomycetaceae bacterium | reverse complement strand
AATTCCGGTTGCGAGCAACCGGACTACGGGTGGGCAGGGAGATCCGGTTGCGAGCAACCGGACTACGGGTGGACAGGGAATCCGGTTGCGAGCAACCGGACCACGCGTCAGCCGCCGGCGCGGTCGATGACCAGCGGATCGTGGGCCCGGACGTCGCCGATGCGGAGCGCCGCGCGGCCGGCCAGCAGGTCGTCCACGAGGTCGCCCACCACCTCCTTCCGCCAGCCCGTGGCCAGCAGCGGCGGCCGCTCCTCCTCGCGGTGGCCGAGCCGATGCGCCAGGAGGTCGCGCATGTCGGAGGCCGTGCCGACGAGGGCGGGGGCGAGGTGCTTCCGCCGGCAATCGCCGGCGATCGCGGTGGCGCAGAACTGGCCCAGCACGTTGAGCTGCGCCGGCGGCGGGCGGTGACGATCGCCCCCCGGCAACTCCTCCTCGGGCAGCGACAGCCCGCGGTCGATCGCCGCGACGATCCCCGCGAGGATGTGCCGCAGGTCCGACCGCTGCATGCCCCGGATGAGCGAGATCTGCCGCTCGTCGGCGTTCCTCTGCTTGGCCAGTTCCACGAGCAGGTCGTCGCGGAGCACCCGCTTGGGCGGCATGTCGCGCTGCTCGGCCACCGAGTCGCGCCAGTGCCAGAGTTCGCGGGCCACCGCGAGTTCCCTCCGCGAGAGGTTGCCGAGGCCCGACACGCGGCGCCAGCGCTTGCGGACGAACGACTCCTCGACCTCGTCCTGCCAGGAGATCATCTCCTCGGCCATCCAGGCCGTGCGGCCGAACTTCTCGAGCCGGGCCTCGAGCGTCCGCCACAACTCCTCGAGGTGGCGGACGTCGTCCACCGCGTAGGCCAACTGGGCTTCGGAGAGGGGCCGCTTCCGCCAGTCGGTCCGCGTCTCCCCCTTGTTCGTCGGCAGGCCGAGGAAGCGGCGGACCACGGCCGCGTAGCCGGCGGGGTAGTCGTGGTCCACGAGGCCGGCCGCCACCTGCACGTCGAACAGCTTCGAGGGCCGGGCCTGGATGCCCTGGAGGATGAAGCCCATCTCCTCGCGGCCGGCGTGGACGATCGTGGTGCGGCCGGGCTCGGCGAGCAGCCGCCAGAACAGCTCGAGGTCGCGGACCGCGAGCGTGTCGATCACGGCCAGCACGCCCGGCGCGGCCACCTGCAGGAGGCACAACTGGCTGCGGTAGGTGTGCTCCGAGACGAACTCCGTGTCGAAGGCCACGTGGGGCTGGGCCGCGAGCCGGTCCACCAGGTCGCGGAGCCGCTGCTCGTCGGCGACGATCTCGAAGTCCGCGGGGCCGCCGCGGGCGTCGCGGCGCGGCGGACGGGAGGGGTGGCGGGTCACAGGAACAGGAGGGAAACCAGCACGAAGACGGGGAGCAGGACGCCGAAACTGTAGGCGAGGTAGCCGAAGAAGCTCGGCATCCTCACGCCGGCCTGCTCCGCGATCGCCTTGACCATGAAGTTCGGGCCGTTCCCGATGTAGGTCATCGCCCCCAAGAATACCGCCC
The DNA here is from genome assembly GCA_046074885.1 of Planctomycetaceae bacterium. Classification (GTDB taxonomy): domain Bacteria; phylum Planctomycetota; class Planctomycetia; order Pirellulales; family UBA1268; genus QWPN01. The sequence goes on along the minus strand of JBJTPA010000286.1, from coordinate 2,303 downwards.
CGAGGCTCACGCCGGCCAGCAGGCGGGCCTCCGCGGCCGCGAGACCGTCCTCGGGGGATATCCCGGCCGCCTCGAAGAACACGAGGTAGGTCGGCGCGTTGTCCAGGACGCTCGACAGGGCGCCGGTGGCCCAGAAGAAGGCCCGGGGCGAGTCGAGGCCGAGGGCATGGCCGTGGACGTGGAGCAGCGCGAGCGCCGGCTGCATGCAGATGAAGATGCCGACGAACAGCGCCGCCACCTCGAGGATCGCGCCGTAGGTGAAGCCGTTGCGGCGGCGCACGTCCTTCGGGCCGAGGGCGAGCGACAGGGCGACGAGGGCGAGGAGCACGGCCTCGCGGAGGAAGATCCACGGGTGCCAGGTCGTGCCCGGCAACGGCTTCGAGGGATCGAGCAGGGCGACCGCCGCGATCACGCCGGCCATGAGCGGCAGGTTCGGCCAGAGGCCGCCGAACGCCAGGCGGCCCGCGAGCCGCTCGTCGCGGCGGACGTCGGTCGCGGCCTCCCGCGGATGCGCGACGAGCGCGTCCCACGCCCAGTAGACCGCCAGCAGGACGCCGTTCGCGAAGGCCCACTGCGGCCAGAGCGACGTCGTCCACAGGAACGGCACGCCCTCGAGGTACCCGAGGAACAGCGGCGGGTCGCCGATCGGCAGCAGGCAGCCGCCGCAGTTGCAGACCACGAAGATGAAGAACACGAACGTGTGGGCCACGTGCTTCCGCTCGCGGTTCGTCTCCAGGAGCGGCCGCACGAGGAGCATCGCGGCGCCGGTCGTGCCGATGAAGCTGGCGAGGAGCGCGCCGGTGCCGAGAAATCCGGCGTTCACCGCGGGCGTGGCCCGCAGGTCGCCCTCGATCCGCACGCCGCCGGTGATGACGTAGAGCGCGAACAGGAGCACGATGAAGGGCACGAACTCCGCGAGCAGCGCGTTGGCGAGGACGGCGCCGGCGGCCGCCCACGACGGCCCCGACTCCGCGGCGGGCACGACCGAGTGCACGGGGAAGTGGAGGTCCACGGCGCCGCGGTGGGCGAACGCGTAGGAGCCGAGCGTGATCAGGCCCAGGAGCCCCGCGACGAGCAGCTTGCTGGAGTTGCGCTCCCACCAGTGCGCCGCGACGGGGGTCAGCGGCAGGATGGCGATCGCCGCGAGCAGGAGCACGAAGGGCAGCACGGCCGGCGGCTGCGGGGCCGTCGCCTCGGCCTCGGGGGCCGCGTGTGCGGCGGCCGCGGGCGCGGCGGCGTGGGACGCTTGTGCGGCCACGAGCAAATCACGACCATGTTGGGGCCAGCCGGCGAGCGCCGCGGCGAGGTAGCCGGCGAGGACGACCGCGATCCCGGCGAGGGTCGGATCGCGCCGGCCCTGGGCGGCGGCGTGCTGGTGCGTGGTGTCGTGCACGATGAATGCTCCCGGGTCCGCCGAGCCGGCGACAGACTACGCCACGGAACACGGGGGCGGAAGCACGGCCGTGGAAATCGAGGAGGTGTGGTTGCGGGGCAACGTGCGGCCGGTGCTGGCGATCGGGGCCCTGGCGGTCGGCGCCGGCGTGCTCGCTGCGGCGAGTGCCGCCGTGGTCGGGGCCGGGCCGGCGGTGGTGTGGCCCCTCGTCGCCGTGGCGGCAGTCGCGGCACTGCTCACGGGGTCGCTGGCCCGCGCGGCGTCCGGCATGCGCGTCGGCCGCCGCGGTCACGCGCTCCTGCTGCGGCTGTCGCCGCGGCGGATCGACGAGGTCCCCCTGGCCGCGGTCGAGTGCGTGTTCCCCGGGTCGCGGCCGATCGTGGGGGTGGAACTCGGGGCCGACGACGTCGCGAGCGCCGATGATGGAACGCCGTCGATGCGCCGCGTCGGCACGCTCGTGATCCGCTTCGCCGAGCGGGCCGTCGAGTGGCGGAAACGGCCCACGTTCGCCCCCTGGGGAACCTGGCGCGACGGCCATGCGATCGTGGACGGCCGTTGGTGCGAGCCGCTCTCCGCGGAAGTCGCACGGCGGATCGGAGGACGCCTGCTGGAGGCGAAACGCGAGGCTGCGGAGGCGGCGCGATGAGGCCGGGGACCCCGTGCTGGTCGGGCCTGCTCGTCAGCGTGCGCGACGCCGCGGAGGCGATCGAGGCGGTCGCCGGCGGCGCGGCGATCGTGGACGTGAAGGATCCGGCCCGCGGGCCGCTCGGCGGCCCGTCCCCCGCGGTCGCCGCGGCGGTGGCCGCGGTCGTCGCCGGCCGCACGCCCTGGCCGCTGGCCTGCGGCGAGCTCGCCCCGTACGGCGCCGCGGCGGCGGCGGTCGTCGCGGCGGCGGTCGCCGCGCTTGGGC
>JBJTPA010000285.1:0-4811 GCA_046074885.1 Planctomycetaceae bacterium | reverse complement strand
ACGGCCGTGGACGTCGCCGTCATCGAGACGGTCAAGCGGGTGGCGGATTCCAGTCGCGAGGCGACTGGACCAAGTGAGGCCGGATTCCAGTCGCGAGGCGACTGGGCTACGAGTCGAGGTGATCGCGCCGGCGCGAGGATCACGTGTGATACGGGTCACACTTGATCGGCATGCGGGGTTCGCTGCTGCGCAGTCGAGGCGCGAACCCGGCGAGGGGCTGCCCGTGCCCCGGGAGCCGGCCTTGGCGGCCAGCGCAGCCACGACCAATCCGCCTGCGGCGGATCGGCGCCCGACGCAGCGCAGCCGCCACAGGGTGAGCAAGCCCCGGAGGGCGCAGCGAACGTCCGGCGATGGGGCATGGGCAGCACCGAGCGGGTTGGGCGAGTCGGGTCAGAACGGCACGTCCGGCGCCGCCTCGTCGCCGGCGGGCACCTCGACCATCGACCCCAGCCGCCGGCTCGCGCGGACGTCGCCGCCGGTGGCGAGCGTGAAGACCCGTCCCTCGACGCCGGCGTCGATCGAGTCCTTCGCCTCCCAGTCGGCGCCCGAGGCCGTGAACCGCGCGGCGAGGAGCGGCTTCCAGGCCCCGGCGACGTCCCGCACCCAGGCGTCGTGGAACCGCGCCCGCCGCACGTCGTGGACGCTCCCGCCGTCGCGGCGGAAGTCCTCGACGAACGAGTAGAGGCCGCGGAGGGGCCGGCCGCCGGTCCGCGTGCGGAACGTGACGAGGTGCCGCCATTCCCCCGAGGCGGGCGCCCGGAGGTGCCCCTCGTACGCGGTCTTCTCGCCGTCGGGCCGGGCGACGACGGCGAACCGCAGCGGCTCGTCGAGCTTCCAGTCGAGGTCGCCCATGCACTGCCCGCCGGTCCCCTCGCCGCCGAACCGCTTGATGCGCATGCCGTCGGCCGCGTGCAGGCACTCGACGCGATCCTCCGCCTTCACCGCCGCCGGGTCGTCGCCCCGCGTGGGATCCCAGACCGAGAAGATCACGACCTTCCTGCCGCCGCCGAGCTCCTGGACGCCGAAGTAGCCCGTGTCCCAGCCGGCGGCCATGAAGTAGCTGCCCGCCGTCGATTCGACCACGGTCATGCCGATCGTGAAGGCGGCCGCGTCCGGCGCCTGATACCCGAGGTGGACCGACCGCGCGGCCCGCGGCTCGGCGGCGGCTGCCGTCGCCGCGGCCACGAGGCCCGCCATGATGCAGCGCATTGCGAACACGACGTCGGCTCCCAGGGCACGGTGGGGAAAGAGCCGATCGTACATCACGGCGGCGCGCGGCGCGATAGAACGCGCGACTTCACGTGCCGGGCAGCGGCCTGGGAGTCGTCGCGGCCGGGCCGCGGGTGGCCGGCGCCCCCGGCAGCGCCGCGGGCGCGGGGCCGCCGCGGATCTGGTCGAGGTCGAGGTAGCGGGCGTCCTCGACGTCCACGCGGTTGAGCCCGCGCCAGTAGAGGATCTTGCCGGCGGAGGCGCTCGAGGGCTGGCCGCCGGCCTGCAGCTGCCGGAAGAGCTGCGCGTCGGCCCGGCCGTCCCCCTCGAACACGAGCAGGTCCTTGGCCTCCGCCCACGTGAGCCGCGCGCTCCGCGCCGTGAACGACTCCCCCTCCACGAGCACGTTGCCGCCGGCGGCGACCTCGATGCTCGGCTTCGGCCGGCCCGCCGCGGGGGGCACCTGCCCCACGCCGAGCACGTCGCACGACACCGTGACGACCCCCGGGGCCAAGCCCGTGGCCGCGTGCGGGTCGAGGGTGTCGTCCCAGCCCGCGACCGGGCCCCACACCGCCTCGACCCGCTGGTGGAATTCCATCCGCCGGTGATGGACGTTGCCGCGCAGCCCGCGCTGGAAATCGACGCCGAGGTAGGATAGTCCGGAGGCCGGCCGCGGCGCCGACACCGGCTGCACCGCGGGGCCGGGGGCCGCGGTCGGGGCAAGCGGCTGCTGCTGCCCGAAGCGCGTGCTCGTCAGACGCCCGGGCCCGGTGCCCGTCACGTCGCCGGTCACGCGATCGACGACAAGGTCGCGGGCATGGAGACGGTCGCGGGAGCGGCCGCCGTCCGCGGCCGTCGATTCGCTCTCCACGTGCACTCCGCCGCCGCAGGCCACCTTCACGACCTCGGGCTGGCGGGCGCCGGGCCGCGGCGGGCCGCCGAGGTCGAAGGGGCGATCGAAGAGGACGTCGAGCGAGCCTGACTTCACCGACGCGGCGCCGCTCGTGGCGACGACGCGATCGATGAAGCGCGCGATCCGGCCGTCGAAGTCCAGGCGGCCCTGCCACGAGACGTCGAGGCTCCCGGGCGGGCCGCCCGCGACGGGCGCGGCCGCCGGCGACGCCTCCGTGAAGCCCATGAGGTCGAGCCCGCCGGCGCCGCGGTCCACTGGCAGCGCGAGCCGGCCCGCGCCGTCGACCGTGATCCGCCCGCGGCCGCGGTCGAACTCGACGAGCGGCCCACTCAGGTCGAGGCCCCGGCCGCGCACCCGCGCGGGCCGGCCCGAGACGATCGCCCGCGCGTCGGGCCCGGCGGCGCGGGAGACCTGCATCTGGTCGCCGTCGATCTCGAGGCCCGACTCGGCGGGCGGGCCGCCGGCCACCGGCGCCGCCACCTGCTCGGCGAGCCGCACCTGCCCCTCCATCGACATCTCCTCGAGCTGGTTGCCCGCGGGCCCCATGACGACGAGGCCGCGGAGGAGCGCGGCGCTCGCCACGATCCGGTTCGCCGACCGGCCCGGGACGGGCGGCGGCGCGAGCGGCCGCGCCGGTGCGGCCGCCGCGACCGGGGCGGCCGGCTGCGCCGCGGCGGCACCGGCGGCCGGCTGCCCGCGGAACCAGAGTTCCAGCCGGTCCGTCCGCGCCTCGACCTGCTCGGCGTCGGTCGCGACCATGCCGCGGGCGAGGGGCCGCGACGGCCGGATCCGCGACATGTCCGGACCGTCCGCCGGCGCGGCGCGGCCGCCGCCGTCCGCCGCGACGTCAAGCCAGAGGTGCATCTCCGAGCCGGCGAGGCGGCCCTGTCCCTCGACGACCACCTCCGCGTCGCCGGCGAGCGACACGACGTGGCCGGCGCCGTCGGGCCGCATCCGCAGCCACTGCTGCCACCGGACCCGCATGGGCCGGCCCTGCTCGGGGCGTGAGGCGAGCCGACCGGGTCCCACGGCCATGAGCGTCCCGGGGCTGCCCGGCGGCCCTGGGCAGTAGTCGATCTTGCGGGCCTCCATCTCCGACTGCTTCACGACGAGCGACACCGGGTCGTCGCCGTCGAGGACGATCCGCCGGGTGGCGATCTCGTAGCCGAGCCTTGCGGCGCGGGCCTCGATGCCGGCCTGCGCGCTCGTGGCCACGACGGGCGCGCCCTTGGCCTGGATCTCGAGCGGCTCGAGCGGCGCGGACGGCGCGGACGCGGCCTCGGCCGCGCCCGCGCCGGCTAACGCGCCGACTGACGCCGCCGGCCGTTCGCGACGGCCGAGGAGGATCGCCAGCAGGTCGCAGGCGAGGTGGTCGGTGCCCGACTGCGTGCCCGTGCGGACGACCTCGACCTTGTCCTCGAGCGTGATCACGTCGGCCGCGACGTTGAGGCAGAGGCTGCCGCGGCAGCTCACCAGCACGGGCGGCGCGGGTTCGCCGGCGGCCGCGTCGGCCGCGGGCGGCGGCGTCCCGGGGCCGGGAAGGAGGCCCCCGGCCAGGCCCTCGAGCCGGAGGCGGACGTCGCGGTCGAGCCGGATCGACTCCACGCCGCCGATGTTCGGTCCCTGGCCCGGAGGCCCCTGCCGGGGCGTGAGCTTGGCGGCAAGCCCGCGGCCGCTGCCGGTCGAGCGGCCGTAGCGGAACTGCACCGCCTCGACCGTCTGCACCTGCAGCTCGTCGAGCTCGATGTCGCGGGTGACGATCTCGATGTCGTCCTCGGCTCCCGGCGCCGAGGGCAGGCCGCGGATCGTCACCTGGCCGCGGAGGCTGCCGCCGACGAGCTTCGCCAACCGGCCCTGCTTGAGGTCGAGCGGCTCGTCGAACTCCAGCACCGCGCCGCGCGGCGCCCGGAGCACGAGCGTGCGGCCCGTCCCGGCGTCGGCGGCGCGGTTACGGTCGGGCAGCACCACGAGCGTGCAGGGTACGAGGTTCACGCGGCCGTCGGGGAGCGTGTGATACTCCTTGAAGAGCAGCCGCATCTGCCGGCTCTCGAGCATGATCGGCTCCTCCCGCTCCCAGGAGCCCGGCGGGAAGACCTCCGCGAGCGCCGCGAGGCGGCGGTCGGCGCGGGCGCGGATGGCGGCCGCCTCCTCCGGCGACAGCTGCAGGTCGGCCTGCGGGTCGGGCACCCGCGGCTCGACCCAGGGCACGACGGCGAGCCGGTAGAAGCCCGCGGCCGCGAGCACGACGAGGAACGTCCGCACGGTGCGGCCGAGGCGGTGTTCCATGCCCGTCGAGCTCCGCGCCACGTCAGTCCCGTCCGGCCGCACACCGCGCCGCCAGCCCATCCCACGCGGCCCGCGCCCCGAGCATCCGCTCGACCGCCTCGCGGACCGCGCCGCGGCCTCCGGGCAGCCCGGTGACCACCGCGGCCGCCGCGCGGACCTCGGCGCAGGCGTCGGCCGGCGCGAGGGCCACGCCGCACCGCGCCATGGCGGGGAGGTCGGGCAGGTCGTCGCCCATGAAGGCGGTCCGCTCCGCGTCGAGGCCGCACTCGACCATGATCGCCGCGACGGCGGCGCCCTTGTCGGCCACGCCCTGCCGCACGATCGGGATGCCGAGCTCCGCGGCCCGCGCCTCGACCGCCCGGCTGGCCCGCCCCGTGACGAGCCCCGCGCGGCAGCCGGCCCG
>JBJTPA010000284.1:0-6110 GCA_046074885.1 Planctomycetaceae bacterium | reverse complement strand
GGCACGCTCACCGCCGCCACCTACTCCCTCGGCGGCGGCACCGTGGCGGGCAACCTCGGCGCCGGCGCGGCCACGTCGTCGGCCGGCACCACCACGCTCGCCGGCACGCTCGCGGGCAGCCTCACGCTGGCCGGCGGCACCGTCTCGCTTGGCTCCGCCGACCGGATTGCCTCGTCCTCGACCGTCACTCTCAATTCCGGCTCGCTCGGCCTCGGCGCGTTCAACGACACGGTCGGCTCGTTCGCGATCACCGGTGGCGGCCTCGGCGGCTCCGGCACGCTCACCGCCGCCACCTACTCCCTCGGCGGCGGCACCGTGGCGGGCAACCTCGGCGCCGGCACCGCCGCGTCGTCGGCCGGCACCACCACGCTCGCCGGCACGCTGGCCGGCAACCTCACCGTCTCAGGAGGTGTCGTGTCGCTCGCCGCGGCGGATCGGCTGGGCGACGCCTCGGCCGTCACGATCTCATCCGGCTCGCTCGGCCTGGGCGCGTTCAACGACACGGTCGGCTCGTTCACGATCTCGGGCGGCTCGCTCGGCGGCTCGGGCACGCTCACGGCCGCGACGTACTCGCTGACCGGCGGCACCGTGGCGGCCAACCTCGGCGCGGGCACGCTCAGTGCGAACTCCGGTGCCGCCACGCTCGCCGGAACGTCGGCGGCCGCGACCGTGAACGTCAACGGCGGAGTGCTCGCCACCAGCGGCGGAAACAAGCTCGCCGACAATGCCGCCGTCACGCTCTCCTCCGGCGGCCTCACGCTCGGCGGCAACGACACGGTCGGCACCTACGCGCAGTCCGGCGGCACCCTCGGCGGCTCGGCCACGCTCACGGCCGGCACCTACGCCCTCACCGGCGGCACGGTGAACGCCAACCTCGGCGGTGGCACGCTCACGGCGACGAACAACGCCACGACGATCGCCGGCACCGTCGGCGCGGCCACCGTCACGATCAGCGGCGGCACGCTCGCCCTCGCGTCCGGCGGCCGGCTGTCGAACTCGGCGGCCGTCACGATGTCCGCCGGCGGCCTCACGCTCGGCGGCAACGAGACGGTCGGCACCTACGCGCAGTCGGGCGGCACGCTCGCCGGCTCCGGCACGCTCACCGCGTCGAGCTACTCGATCTCCGGCGGCACGTTCTCCGCCGCGCTCGGCTCGGGCACGGTGACGATGTCGGGCGGCAGCCTGATCGGCACCTCCGGCCGGACGATCGCCAACTCCATCACGATCGGCACCGCCGCCGGCGTGACCACCGCGCCGTTCAGCGGCTCCTGGAACTTCACGGGCGGGGCGTCGGTCACCACCGTCACCGGATCCGGCGTCACGTTCGGCGACGTGACGACGACCGGCGCGGCGCCGACGATCAATGCGACATCCCCGAGCGGCGGCTACACGCTCGCCAGCGGCGGCACCGCGAGCGGCGGCAACAACGTCCAGGCCACGGCGGTCGCCGGCGCCCTCTCCGCCTCGAGCACCTACCTCGGGTTCGCGGTGACCGGCACGGGCGGCGCGACGTTCTACCTGAATTCCGTGCAGTTCGGCTCGCGCTCGACCGCCACCGGCCCGCAGTCGCTCGTGCTGCAGTCGAGCCTCGACAGCTTCGGCTCGAACCTGGCGACGGCGGCGGCGAGCGTTAACTCCGCGTGGGCGGCGTTCAACCTCGTCCCGACGGGCACGACCGCGAGCGGCGGCGTGACCTACCGCGTCTACGGCGTGAGCGGCACCGGCAGCGGGGCGGGCAACTGGCGGGTCGACGACCTCCACGTCTCCGGCACCGTGCTCACGACGAACATCCAATCCGGCTCCGGCACGCTCGGGATCAACCAGGCCGGCGCGGTGACGTACACCGGTCCGGTCGTCGTCAACAACGTGGCCACGCTCACCGCCGTGGCCGGCGGCACGGCCACGTTCTCGGGCGCGATCAGCGGCACGGCCGGCGCGATCACCAAGACCGGCGCCGGCACCGTGATCCTCTCCGGCACGAACACCTTCGGGGGCGGCCTCACCGTGGGCCAGGGCGCGCTCGTCGGCACGACCGCCAGCCTCAGGGGCGCGATCGCGAACGCCGCGGCCCTGGTGTTCGACCAATCCTCGACGGGCACGTTCTCGGGGCTCATCAGCGGCGCGGGCAGCCTCGCGAAGACGGGTGCCGGCACCGTCTCGCTGACGAGCCTGCAGAGCTTCACCGGACGCACGACGATCGCGGCAGGCGCCCTGGCCCTCTCCGGCAGCGGCGGGCTGGCCAGTTCGCTGCTCACCGTGGATGCCGCCGGCCTGCTCGACGTCACCGGCCTCACCGACGGCCTCACGCTCGCGTCGGGCCAGACGCTCGCGGGCATCGGCACCGTCGCCGGCCTCGTGGTCGTCGGGGGCGGCGCGACCGTGGCTCCCGGCGCGAGCCCGGGAACGCTGTCCGTCGGCTCGATGGAGTTCGCATCCCTCGGCAACTACAACTGGCAGATCTACGACATCGGCGGCGGGCCCGGCACGGGCTGGGACCTGCTCTCGGGCACCGGTGGCCTGAGCATCACGTCCGGCACGGGCGTCGGCCGGCAGTTCAACATCAACCTCTGGACGCTTTCGGCGCTCCCGGACACCACCGGCCTGCTCGCCGGATTCGACAAGAACGTCGACTACGCCTTCAAGATCGCCGACTTCACGGGCGGCATCGGCGGCTTCTCGGCCAATGCCTTCCGCGTGAACGTGACCGCCGCGAACAACACCGGCGGCTTCACGAACGAACTGAACGGCACCTTCTCGGTGGCCCTCGGCACGTCGGTCGCGGGGGGCAACGCCAACCAGCTGTACATCGTCTACGCCGCCGTGCCCGAGCCCTCGACGCTCGCCTTGGCGGGCCTGGGCCTCGCCGCCGTCGATTGGGCGGCCCGCCGACGCCGGGCTCGTAAATCTGCTTGAGTCCTTGCGGGCCCGCAAGGCACAATTGAGCCGGAGTTCACCGCTTCCCCGATGAGGCGACCGGCCGCCAGCCCTCCCGGGCTGTGGCCGGCCGAAGTGGCATGACCATCACGAGTCCCTCCCGTCACAGCCACCGGGCCTTCACGCTCGTCGAACTGCTGGTGGTGATCGCGATCATCGCCGTGCTCGTCGCGCTCTTGATGCCGGCCGTGCAGCGCGCCCGCGAGGCGGCCCGGCGGACGCAGTGCGGTAGCAACATGAGGAATCTGGGGCTGGCGATCCAGCATTTCGTCTCGGCGAATGGCACATTTCCGCCTGCTGCGACGGATTGCGATGGCGGGAGCGTGCCGGACTGCAATGCCAACCCCCCGGCGCTGGCTCGGCACAGCCTGTTCGCCTTCATCCTGCCGTATTACGAGCAGGGCAATGTTTTTAAATCTTTGGACTTCGCGCAGCATTGGAATGACACATCCAACTCGAACAACGAGTCTTTCTCCAAGCAAAATCTCGGCGGTGTCCTGTTGTGTCCGTCGGCCCCGGGCGGCCGCGAGGACAAGCACGTGACCGATTTCGCGCCGGCCCATCGCATCGACCCGACGACGAGCACCGGAATCGGGTCGCTGATCAGCGCGAGCGGCCCCGTCACGCCCAGGGTCGCGGGTTCGACAGCGCCGAACTGGGGCAATACCGGGAGTCCGGAAATCTGGAGGCCGGAATGGTTCGGTGTCTTGCCGTTGGACACCCTCTCGAGCAACCCGGCACGCCGCCGCAGAGTGGCACCCGCGCACGTGCTGGATGGCCTCTCCAACACGTTCATGCTCTTCGAGGACGGCGGTAAGCCGGCTCCCTACGCGAATGGCAGGGCGACCGGCGGGGCGGCTCTCCCAGACTTCCGCTGGGCGACCCCGACGATTTATCTCGTCATCAATAATGATGACTTCTGCAACGGCTCGCAGTTCATCAATTGCAGCAACTCGGGCATCTATAGCTTTCACCCCGTCGGCGCGAACTTCTTGTTCGCCGACGGGTCGGTGCAGTACATCAGCGAATCGATTCCCGCCGATACCTTTGTGTCTCTGTTCACGATGCGAGCCGGTGAAAATCAAGGTTCGTATTGAGCTCGAGTATGCTCCGGAGGGTAGGGGCGGGACGGATTTCCTTCACAGCGGACGCCGCCTCACTTTTCCGCCCCGCACTCCCGCACGTGCTCCGCGAGGATCCGCTGCACCTCGCGGATCGTGTCGGGATGGTGGTGCACCTTCGTGTGCGTGGCCGGCACCGCGATTTCGCTCCTCGCGCCGGCCGTGTGGGCGCTCGCCTCGCTCACCACGCAGTCGTCGCGGCCGCCCGTCACCGACAGGTGGCCCGTGCCGACCACCGAGTGCACCGCCACCCAGCATGCCGGCCGCAGCCCCTCGATCGCGTGCAGGAGCCCCGATGACGGCTCGAGCATGTCGATCGTCGTCGGCACCCGCTTCGCGAAGTCGGGCTTGAAGGCGCCCGGGTTGAGCGTCACCGCCGCGTCGTGGACGGCCTGCGCCTCCGGCGGTGACTTCACCGCCAGCGACGCCGCCCGCCCCACGCCCAGCGAGGCGAGGATCGACCCGCGGTGCGGCGTGGCGATGCACACGATCCGCGTGACGTGCGGGGCCGCCTCGAAGAAGTAGGCCTCCGCCATCCGCCCCCGGGCCGCCGGCGGCAGCCGCAGCCGGTCGAAGGGCTCCCAGGCGATCGCGTCCCAGATCGCCGTGCCCGCGCTCGACGCCTGCACCTTGGCGTGGAGCCCGCCCATGCTGTGGCCGACGAGCACCATCTGCCGCAGGGCCGGATCGACGCCATCGGGATCGAGCTCCGCCGCGGCCTGCGCGAGCTCCCGCCGGAGGGCCGCCGCCGACATCAGGAACGCGGCGCCGGTCGGGTATTGGTAGACCCAGGGCTCGAACCGCCGGTGAAACTCCGGCCAGCCCCGCAGCTCGTTGATCATGTCGAACCAGGTGCCCTCGTCGCTGGCGAGGCCGTGGATGAACACCACCGGAATCCGGCCGGGCCGGTGGGGCTCGAGGAGCTCGAGCCGCGGCCGCGTGTCGCCGCGGCCGAAGGGCTGGATGAAGCCCTCGACGGCGCTCGTCCGCGGCTTGGCGGCGAGGATGTCGAGCAGCGGCGCGGTGAGGTCGGCGGCAAGGTGCGGCCGGGCCGGCCCGATCTTCACCGCCGCCACCTCGACGGGATTCGCGAGGTCGAGCACGGCCGCGGCGTGGTCGCGATAGGCCGGGCCCGCGAAGGTCTCGAGGAAATTCTCGTCGCCCGGCATCCGGAACCGCAGCACGGCCGTGGCGGCGAGCGACTGCCGACCCGACGTCGAGGCGGCGTCGCGGCCCCCGGCGGGCTCCTTCACGCGCACGACCACGGGCAGGCCGAAGCCCGCGCGGGTGATCCGTCGCGTCAGGCGGCGGTCGTCGGGAAGCCGCGCGGACTCGATCGAGCCGATGAGCGCGGGATCGAGCGGCAGCGCCTTGGGCGCGAAGGGCACGAGCACGGGCTTCGACCGCGGCCCGACCCACACCCCCTCGGGCCGCAGCCGACCCCGCGCGCAGGCCGTCTCCAGGAACCCGGCGAGCGCGTCGGCGTAGACCCAGGCCGCCTCCTGGAGGATCTCGCGGTCGCCGGGGCACGACCACACGGCGTTCCACGCCTCCTCGCAGGCGACGTAGAAGCCGTCCATGGCGAGGTATTGCCCGTCCTTCGCCATCTTCACCGACGCATCGAACGCCTCCCGCGCCCGCCGCAGGTGCCCCTCGGCCGCCGCCCGCGGGTCCTCCGGCGGCTTCGGCAGGCCGAGCCCTCCGAAGCCACCCTTCGCCCGCACCGCCGGCGCCGCCTCGGCCGCTGCCGGCCTGTCACCCGCGCGGGCATCCCCCGCCGCGGCGACCGCCGCGACCACCACCGCGCAGAGGATTCCCGCCGCGAGCCGCACGTCGCACCCCCGGCATGAAGATCGGCCCCCGCGGCCGCCCGCCCCCCGTCGCGACCCGTGCGACCCGCACGTCCCCCGCCCCTTTCCCAGCCCGCCACGGGCCTCGCTCCATTCACACACAAACCGGTCTCGCCCACCATCCCGAAGTACCGTTGGTTGCGCTCCGGGATTTTTGGTGTGGAAGAAGCAGAAACCCCCTCTCCAGGAAGTGTTGTGATTGGGC
>JBJTPA010000283.1:0-4587 GCA_046074885.1 Planctomycetaceae bacterium | reverse complement strand
ACGCAGGCCGCCGCGCTCCGCCGGGCTGCCGGTGATCACGTCCACGACGAGGAGGCCGTCGGGGGCGGTCTTGAGCTCGACACCGAGGCCGACGAAGTTGCCCTCGATCTGGGCGTAGAGGTCGTCGAGCTGGCCGTTGGTGAGGAAGGCGGAGTACTCGTCGAGCCCGCCGACCGCGGCGGCGGACATCTCCAGGAGCGTCACCGCCGGGTCGATGCCGAGGAGCGACTGCGCCGCACGCGCGATCCATGCCGCGCTCGCCTCGGCATCGGCCAGCGTGGTCACCGGCCGCGCGGCCGCGATTTGCGCCGCCTGGTCGCGGTAGAGGCCCACCCGCTCGGGCGTGGCCTGCGGTGCGTGGAGCGAGACGAACGCGGGCTCGTCGAGGGCGACGTCGATGTCCCGCCGGCCCCGCGCCGCGAGCCTCGCGAAGTTGGGGGCATCGACGTGGTGCGAGGCGATGCGGCCGAGCACCTCGGCGTAGACGCGGCGGGCGTCGGCCTCGGAGAGTTCCGCGAGCTGGCGGCGGAAGGCCGGCTCCGCGTGTCGGCGGGCGACGTCGCAGTGGAGCTTGGCGAGGTCGTAGCGGTCCTGGAGCGCGGGGGCGAGGCCGCCCTTGCGGGCCGCCGTCTCGCAGATGCTGACGAGGTCGGCCCAGCGGCCCGCGAGGGCGAGCGACTCGGCGCGGACGGCGAGGTCGTCGGCGTGGGTCGGGACGGGCGACTGGGCGGGGGCGGGCCGGCCCGCGAGCACCGCGAAGGCCAGGGCCGCGACGGCGAACAGCCGCGGGCGGAGCGACGTCGGGGTCGAGACGCCAGTCACTGGAGCGATCCGTTCGCCGGGATGCCGCGTCCTGTCGCGGCGACAGCGGCCTCTCCGACGACCGCTGGCGATTATGGATCACGCCCGAGGCGCGGGCAAAGCCTCCGGGGCGACCGCGCGGGAAAATCTTCGGGGCCGGGCCGGGCGCCGACGAAAAACATTCCCCCACCGCTACGGCCCCACCAGCGCGACACCTTGGTACGATGTCGGTGGCCCCCCGGCAGGCCTCTCGACCGACATGACCAGCACCGCCCCACCGAGCGCGGACGGCGATCCGGCCCCGACGCTCGCCCTGCTCGAGCAGGCGCGGCGCGGTGACGGCACCGCCGTGAACCGCCTCCTCGCCCGGCACCGGGCCGCGATCCGGCGGATGATCGACCGGCGGATGGACCGCGTCGTGCAGCGGCGGGTCGATGCCAGCGACATCGTGCAGGACGTGCTCGTCGAGGCCAACCGGCGGCTCGGCGACTACCTGGCGAACCCCACGATGCCCTTCGGGCTCTGGCTGCGGCACATGGCCCGCGATCGCCTCATCGACGCCCACCGGCGGCACCGCGTGGCGGGCGTCCGCAGCCTCGACCGCGAGGTGCCGCTCGGCGGGGCCGATGCGGACGACTCGCGGGCCGGCCCGGCCGCCGACCTCGCCGGCCGCGAGCTCACCCCCGCGGCGGCGGCCACCTGGCACGAGCTCGAGCGGCGGTTCGCGGCCGCCGTGGACGCGCTCGACGAGGCCGACCGGCAGATCGTGCTGCTCAAGCACTTCGAGCACCTCTCGACCGCCGAGGCGGCCGAGGCCCTGGGCATCTCCGCGCCGGCCGCGGGCATGCGCTACCTGCGGGCGATGCGTCGCCTGCGGAGCCTGCTCGAGCCGGGGGCGTGATGTCCGCCGGATCTCGCGCGCCTAGCATGAGGGGGTTCCCGATCGAGTCCGACGTGTGATGACGACCCAGACCCACGATCCGTCGCGCGCCGGTGCCGCGCCGCTCGACCAAGAGCGGGAGGAGCGGCTGGCGGCACTCGTCGAGTCGCTCTCCGAGGTTCCCGGGCCGGCGACCCAGGCGGAACTCGAGCGGCTCGCCGCCGCGCACCCCGATCTCGCCGGCGAGCTGCGGGAGGTGTTCGCCGCGATGTCGGTCGCCGACGCGGTCGCGGAGCGGTCCACGATCATGGGCGCCGTCGATCCCGGCGCCGCACAGGTCGTGGGTGGGTCGGGTGCGGACTCGTGGGGCCGCGGCGGCTTCGCGTCGGGGGGCGCCGAGCTGCCCATCGAGTTCGGCGACTACGAGCTCGTCGAGGAGATCGGCCGTTGCGGCATGGGCATCGTCTACCGCGCGGCCCAGCAGAGCCTCGGACGCACCGTGGCGGTGAAGATGCTCCTGCGTCGCGACCTCGCCACGCCGGCCGATCTCGCCCGCTTCCGCAGCGAGGCGGAGGCCGCGGCCCGCCTCGACCACGCGGGCATCGTGTCGATCTTCGAGGTCGGCGAGCACGAGGGCCATCCCTTCTACAGCATGCAACTCGTCGAGGGCACGACCCTGTCGAGGCGGCTGGCCGCCGGGCCGCTGCCGCCGCGCGAGGCCGCAGCCCTGCTGGCGAAGGTGGCCGACGCGGTGCAGGCGGCGCACGACCGCGGCGTGCTCCACCGGGATCTCAAGCCCTCGAACATCCTCATCGACGCCGCCGGCGAGCCGCGGGTCTCCGACTTCGGCCTCGCCAAGCGGCTCGAGGACGAGATCTCGGTCACGCACACCGGCGCCATCCTCGGCACGCCGTGCTACATGTCCCCCGAGCAGGCCGCCGGCAGCCGCGGCGACGTCGGTCCGGCGAGCGACGTCTGGAGCCTGGGCGCGATCCTCTACCAGATGCTCACCGGCCGGCCGCCGTTCCAGGCGGCGAGCGCCATGGACACGCTTCTGGCGGTGCTCGAGAGCGACCCGCCGCTGCCCCGGTCGCTCGCCCCCGGGGTGGACCGCGACCTCGAACTCATCGCGCTGAAGAGCCTGCAGAAGCCGGCCGACCTCCGCTACGCCTCGGCCGCGGCGCTGGCCGCCGACCTCCGCGGCTTCCTCGCCGGCGAGCCGGTGGCCGCCCGCCGCGGCGGCCTCGGCGACGTGGTCGCGCGGCTCTTCCGCGAGACGCACCACGCCGTCGTGCTCGAGAACTGGGGCCTGCTCTGGATGTGGCACTCGGTCGTGATCCTGGGCCTGTGCGTCACGACCGACGTGCTGGCGTGGCGGGGCGTGGCCGGCCGCTGGCCGTACCTCGCGCTCTGGGGCGGGGGTCTCGCGCTGTGGGCCCCGATCTTCTGGGCGCTCAGGCACCGCACCGGGCCGGTGACGGCGGTCGAGCGGCAGGTTGCCCACGTCTGGGGCGCGAGCGTCGTGGCGAGCGTGCTGCTGTTCGCGGTCGAGGCCCTCGTGCCGCCGCACGGCCTGCCGGTCCTCACCCTCTCGCCCGTGCTTGCGCTTCTGGCCGGCACGGTGTTCCTGGCGAAGGCCGGCATCCTCTCGGGCGCGTTCTACATCCAGGCGGCCGTGCTGTTCGCGACGGCGCTCGTGATGTGCCTCGTGCCGGCCTGGCAGCACGTGATCTTCGGCCTCGTGAGCGCCGCCTGCTTCATGGTGCCGGGCTACAAGTACTTCCGGCAGCGCGGGCAGGCGACATGATCGTGCGCGCGGCAGCGGCGGCGTGGACGGGCGCCCTCCTCGCGGCCGCGGTCGCCCGCGGCGGCGACTGGCCGCAGATCCTCGGGCCCGGGCGGACCGGCGTCGCGGCCGCGGACGAGAAGCTCGCCGACTCCTGGCCCGCCGCCGGTCCACCGGTCGCGTGGAAGCGGCCGGTCGGCTCCGGCCATGCGGGGGTGGCCGTGGCCGGCGGCAGCGCGGTCCTCTTCCACCGCGAGGGCGACCGGGAGATCGTCGAGGCGCTCGATGCGGCGACGGGGAAGACCCTCTGGCGCGCGGACCATCCCACGACGTTCCGACCGCAGGTCGGCGGCGGCGACGGGCCGCTCTGCACGCCGGTCGTCCACGCGGGCGCCGTGCTGACCTTCGGCGCCCAGGGCGTGCTCTCGGCGCACGATCTCGCCACGGGCGCGCACCGCTGGTCGCGGGAGACCCACCGCGAGTTCGCCGCCCCCGAGGGCTACTTCGGCGCGGGCTCGACGCCGCTCGTCGTGGGCGATCGCGTGATCGTCAACGTCGGCGGCCGGGGCGATGCCGGCATCGTCGCCTTCGCGCTCGACACGGGCGCCACGCTGTGGCGGCGGTCCGCCGAGGCGGCGAGCTACTCGGCGCCGGTGGCGGTGCCGATCGCCGGGACGCCGCACGCGCTCATGGTCACGCGGCTTTCGTGCCTGCTCATCGACCCCGCCACAGGCGACGTGCTCTGGCGGTTTCCCTTCGGCCAGCGGGGGCCGACGGTCAACGCGGCCTCGCCGGTCGTGATCGGCGGCGACCGTCTCCTCGTCACGAGCGCCTACGGGATCGGCTGCGTCTGCGCCGCCTTCGACCGCGCGGGGGCGAAGCCCGCCTGGCAGGGCGCGGGCCCGCTGGCCACGCAGTACTGCACGCCGGTGCTCGCAGGCGGGCACCTCTACTGCATCGACGGCCGCGACGACCTGCCGCCGGCGGACTTCGTGTGCGTCGAGGCGGCGAGCGGCCGCGAGGCCTGGCGCGAGCGGCTCGACGCGTACGGCACGCTCCTCGCCGCCGACGGGAAACTCGTCGTGGCGAAGACCGACGGCGAACTGCTGCTCGTGCGGCC
>JBJTPA010000282.1:0-5448 GCA_046074885.1 Planctomycetaceae bacterium | reverse complement strand
GTGATACTCTGCTGGGGTTTTCGCAGGAGGATGTCCATGCCCGCCGCCGCGCTCGCGCTCGAGGACGGCACCGTCTACGTCGGCGAATCATTCGGTGCCACGGGCACCGTGTCGGGCGAGGTGTGCTTCAACACCTCGATGACCGGCTACCAGGAGATCCTCACCGATCCCTCGTACCGCGGCCAGATCCTCACGATGACCGCGCCGCAGATCGGCAACTACGGCGTCAATCCGGCGGACGTCGAGAGTGGCAAACTGCAGATGGCCGGCTTCGTCGTCCGCGAGGCCAGCCGGATCGCGAGCAACTTCACCGCGACGGGGACGCTCGGCGACTACCTCGCGCGGGCCGGCGTCGTGGGCCTCTCCGGGATCGACACGCGGGCCCTCGTGCGCCGGCTGCGGATCCGCGGCGCGATGACGGGCGTGCTCTCGACCAAGGTGCTCGACTCGGCGAAGCTCGTGGAGATGGCGCGGTCGGCGCCGTCGCTCGTGGGCCGCGACCTCGTTCGCGAGGTGATGCCGGACAAGCCCGACGAGTGGATCGAGCCGCTCGCCGACGAAGCCCGGCCGCTGCCGCAGCCCGCGGCCGGCGGCGTCATGCCCGCGGCGGCCGCGCCGCTCCCCGGTCGGCATGTCGTGGCCCTCGACTACGGCATGAAGTGGAACATCGCGCGGCACCTCGCCAGCCAGGGCTGCCGCGTGACCGTGCTGCCGGGCCGGGCCACGGCCGCCGAGGTGCTGGCCCTGAAGCCCGACGGCGTCTTCCTCTCCAACGGACCCGGCGACCCGGAGGTGCTCGGCTCCTGCGTCGAGACCGTCCGCGGCCTCGTGGGGAAGGTACCCCTGTTCGGCATCTGCCTCGGTCACCAACTCCTCGCGCTCGCCTGCGGCGCGAAGACGTTCAAGCTCAAGTTCGGCCACCGCGGCGCGAACCAGCCGGTGATGGACCTGGCCACGGGCAAGGTCGAGATCACGTCGCAGAACCACGGCTTCGCGGTGGACGAGGCGACGTTGCCCGCGAGCCTCGAGGTCACGCACCGCAACCTCAACGACGGCACGATCGAGGGCCTGCGGCACACGACCGCCCCGGCCGCCAGCGTGCAGTACCACCCCGAGGCGGCCGCCGGGCCGCACGACTCGGCGTATCTCTTCGACCGCTTCCGCGCGATGCTGGCCTGAGCCTCCGCTGCCCGATCGCGAGGCAGCTGCCTCGAGGTGCGGCAGCGGCGTCACAGGCCGCACGACCCGCTTCCGCGGGCCACCAATGCCGGTCCGGCAGATTTTGACACGTGCGGGAAGCATGCCAGAGTTGCGTGGAGTCCGGGCCGCATCCTGGCTTCACCGTTCCTCGCTCGCGAGAGACGCGTCTTCCTTCCATGCTCCGGAGGTTCTCTCCATGTCCCGTGCGTTCGCGATTCGCGCGTTCCTGTTCGGCGGCCTCGCGGCCGCTGCCGTGTCGGCCTCCGGCGTCGCCGAGGCGGGCTTCGGCCACCTGCGTCACCGTCACGGCTGCGAGCCCGGCTGCGCCGCCATCGAGCCCGGCTGTTCGGCCTTCGAGCCGACCTGTGCCGTGATCGACGCGTCGGGCTGGGAGCCGGGCTGCGGCTGCGAGTCGGTCTGCCCGACGAACCCCTGCATCAAGTATCGCCACAAGCACGCCTGCCTCCACAAGCACGCGCACGGCTGTGGCTGCTGCCCGGAGCCGACCTACGAGACGGTCCTCGAGGCCACCAGCCCCGAGACCTGCTGCACCGTCGCCGTCCCGGTCTGCCTGCCGACCTGCTGCCAGGGCTGCCCGTGCGAGACGTCGCGGTGCACGCTCCTCGGCTGCGGCCAGGTGCGGTTCGACTACTGCTGCGGCGTCTCGGTGGTCGTCCGCTTCCAGAAGTGCGGCGACATCCTGGTCACGTATCACGGCTTCTGACTTCACGGCTGCCGGGCCATCCTGGCCCCGGCAGCCGTGGTCGCCCTCCGGCGACGGTGACCCGGCCCTCCCGGCCTGACGCCGTCGCCGGAGTGGCGCGACCATGAAGCGCCCCCGTGGCGCGAAGGGCTCCGCCGCGGCTCTGCCCGCCGGCCCGTGGTCCGGTTGCCTCGCAACCGGAATCCGCCCGCGATCAACCCGACGGATTCCAGTCGCGAGGCGACTGGACCACACTGCGAATCGCTCGCGCCCGGGCGATGCGCGTGAAGCCGGCGTCACCCGTCGCCGCGGCGGAGCCGGGTGAACAGGCGTCGGTAGTCGCCCGTCCGCACCGGGACGATGGTCGGCGCGTCGTCGGCGTCGTCCTCGACCACGAGCATGTCGGAGTCGTCAATGTCGTCCGTGGCATCGCGGCACGGCGGTTCCTCGTTGCCCGCGGGCACCCGCACCGTCCACGCATCGCCGGCCGCCCGGTCCGCCGGCAGGGTGCCGGCCCGCTCGAAGTCGGCGAGCAGCCGCGAGATCGCGTCTCCCTCGCGCCCGCGACCCGAGGCGGAGGCGCCGCCGTCGGGAGTCTCGTCGTCGGTCCGCGCGTCACCCGCGGAATCGTCGCGAAAGAGTCCCTCGAACGGGTCGCCCGCCGCGTCGCCGACGAGTTCCACGTCGGGCCCCTTCCAGGGATTCGCGGCCTCGGCCGACGGCAGCTCGACCGCATCGAATTCGTCGTCGAGGCCGCCGAACTCGATCACGGACGCACCATCGGCGAGGTCGTCGTCGGGAGCGGCCCGGGGCGGCGAGCGGGAGGAGGTCGCGTCGAGCACGTCCTCGGGGCCGCGAAACGAGGACGCGGTCCGCTCGACGCCGGACGGCGCGGGCAGTTTTTGAATCTCGCGCCAGGCGGCGGCGACGTCGGCGGGCGTGGCCCGGCGGCCCGCGGCCGCCGCGATCACGAGCGACTGGTCGCAGATCTGGTTCACCAGCCGCGGCACGCCGTCGGTGGCCGCGAACACCGCGTCGTCGCAACCCGGCCCGAAGAGTCGATCCCATTCGAGCCCCGCCGCCTTCGGCAGCGCCCGCAGGTAGGCCATCGTCTCGGCATGGTCGAGTGGCTCGAGGTAGGCCCGCACGGCGATCCGCTGCGCCAGGCTCTCCATCCGCGGCAGGCCGAGCAGCTCCTCGAGCTTCGGTCCGCCGGCGAGCACGATGTGGACCGCCGGCAGCGGCGTCGGCACGTTCGTCAGGAGCCGCAGCTCCTCGATGAGCCGCGTGGGGAGGGTGTGGGCCTCGTCCACGAGGATCACGAGGCCGCTTCCGGCGGCCGCGAGCCCGCGGATCCGCTCCACGATCGCCATCCGCAGCTCGACCTCGTCGATGCCGCGGTAGGGCTCGCCGATCTCGGCGAGGACCGACTGCCACAGCGCCCGCCGCGTGAGGATCCGCGTGCCGGAGAGGAATGCCACGTCGAAGTCGTCGCGGACGTCCTCGGCGACCTTCGCGAGCAGGAGCGACTTGCCGGTGCCCGGCTGGCCGACGACGAGCGCGACGCCCTCGGCGCGGCGGATCGCGCGCTCGATCGAGTGCAGGCCGGCGTCGATCGCCGCCGCGGGGTGGTAGAACTGCGTCCGCGGCGCGGCCATGAACGGACGGTTGGACGGATGGCGACGGGGCGAGTGCATCGGGCCTCGGCGTCCGGGGGATGCATGGGGCCGCGACGACGGCGGCCCACGGCATCCCTTTTCGACCAGCCGGCGCGGCTTCCTGCACCGCGTGACGGCCACGTAGACTGTGCGGCTGCGGCAGGCGGCATGCCCGCGCACGGTGGCGCCGGTCGTGACGGCGGGAGGATGCGGAAGTGACCGGTGCTCGCCCGCTGTTCCACGTGAAGATCTGCGGGGTGACGTCGGCCGCCGACGCCGCCCTCGCCGTCGCGGCCGGCGCCGACGCGATCGGCCTCAACTTCGTGGCCGGCTCGCCGCGCAGGATCAATGCCGCGACGGCCCGGGCGGTGGCCGCCGCCGTGCCGGCCGGCGTGCTCGTCGTGGGCGTGTTCGCCGGCGCGGCTCCGGCGGAGGTCGCGGCGACCGCCCGCGCCGCCGGCGTGGGCGCGGTGCAGTTGCACGGCCACCTGTTCGGCGCCGGGCCGGGCGTGGACGGACCCGGGGCCTGTGCGGCGGTGCGCGAGGCGCTCGGCACCGTGCCGGTCATCCGCGCGGTGCGGATCGGCCCGGACGGCCTGGCGGAGGCCCGCCGCTGGCTCGCCGCCGCGGCAGCGGCCGGCGCCGCGCCCGATGTCGTGATCATCGATGCGGCGGTGGCGCCCGGAGCCGCGGCGGGTGGGCTCGGCGGCACCGGCGTCCGCGTGGACTGGCGTGCCCTCGCGGCCGAGCCTCCGCTCGGCCTGCCGTGGGCGCTCGCCGGTGGCCTCGACCCCGGGAACGTCGCGGAGGCGATCCGCGCGAGCGGGGCGACGGCCGTGGACGTGGCGAGCGGCGTCGAATCGGCTCCCGGCCGGAAGGACCCCGGCAAGCTCAGGGCCTTCGTCACCGCAGCTCGGGCGGCGTGGGCCGGGGGTCCTGTGCGTCCGCCCGCAGCCGGCTAATATGGGGCGTTCGGACCCCCACTCGTTCAGCCAGTTCTTCCAGGAGGATCCCGTGTCCCACGTCGAAACCCGCCTGCCCTACAAGGTCGCCGATCTCTCGCTCGCCGAGTGGGGCCGCAAGGAGATCATGCTGGCGGAGAACGAGATGCCGGGCCTCATGGCCCTGCGGGAGAAGCACGGCCGCTCGAAGCCGCTCGCCGGGGCCCGCATCGCCGGCTGCCTCCACATGACCATCCAGACGGCCGTCCTGATCGAGACCCTCAAGGAGCTCGGGGCCGAGGTCACCTGGAGCAGCTGCAACATCTTCTCGACCCAGGACCACGCCGCAGCCGCCATCGCCAAGGCCGGCATCCCGGTCTACGCCTGGAAGGGGATGACCAACGAGGAGTTCGACTGGTGCATCGAGCAGACGCTCTTCTTCCCGGCGGGTGAGCCGCTCAACATGATCCTCGACGACGGCGGCGACCTGACCGCCATGGTGCACCAGAAGTATCCGGAGCTCCTCGGCGGCATCCGCGGCCTCTCCGAGGAGACGACCACGGGCGTGCACCGGCTCTACCAGATGCACGAGAACGGCGAGCTCAAGCTCCCGGCGATCAACGTCAACGACTCCTGCACGAAGAGCAAATTCGACAACCTCTACGGCTGCCGGGAGAGCCTCGCCGACGGCATCAAGCGGGCCACCGACGTGATGGTGGCCGGCAAGGTCGTGGTCGTGGCCGGCTACGGCGACGTCGGCAAGGGCTGCGCCCACGCCATGAAGGCCCTCGGGGCCCGGGTGATCGTCACCGAGATCGACCCCATCAACGCGCTGCAGGCGGTGATGGAGGGCTACGAGGTGACCACCATGGAGGAGGCCGCCGGCAGGGGCCAGATCTTCGTGACGGCCACCGGCCGCCGCGACGTGATCCTCGGCCGCCACATC
>JBJTPA010000281.1:0-8954 GCA_046074885.1 Planctomycetaceae bacterium | reverse complement strand
GTGCGAAGCTCGCCTACGGCGTGTCGGTGACCGACGCCTGCATCGGCTGGGAGGAGACCGAGCAACTGCTCCTCGAGGCCCACGCCCGCCTCGGCTGACCATCGCCCTCCCGCCGTCGCACGGGTATTCACCCTGTGCCTGCCTTGTCTTCCACGCCGCTCGGGGCCGCCGATGCCCTGTCGCCGGACGTTCGCCTCGGCCTTCCTGGCCCCGGCCGCTGGGCTTCCGCCGGAAAACCGCCCGGGGGTACGATGCCGTCCATCGGCACCATTCCCGCGAAAGGATTCGCCATGCGTGTTCTCCTGCCCATGCTCTGTACGGTCGCCGTCTCGGCCGCCGTCGCCACGACCGCCGCCGCCCAGATGCAGCTCACCGGCGGGCAGGCGGAGATCCAGACGGTCAACTCCGCCAAACAGACGCTCGAGGAGTTCAGCGGACTGGCGATCGAGTCGATCCCGCCGGCGATGTTTGGCAGAGCCGAGGGGGTGGCGATCTTCCCCGACATGATCAAGGGCGGCTTCATCCTCGGGGTCAACTACGGCCGCGGTGTGCTCCTGGTGCGGAGACCCGACCGGACCTGGAGTCCGCCGGTGATGGTGACCATGGGCGGTGGCAGCCTCGGCTTCCAGGCTGGCGTGCAGTCGGCCGACATCGTCCTGATCTTCGCCACCCCGCGGAGCCTCAACGGCATCCTCAAAGGCCAGAAGGTGACGCTCGGCGCCGACGCGTCGGTGGCCCTGGGCCCGGTCGGCCGGCAGGCCAACGCGGGCACCGATGCGCGGCTCGGCGCGGAGATCTACTCCTACGCCCGCAGCCGCGGGCTGTTCCTCGGCGTGTCGCTCGGCGGCGCGGACCTGTCCATCGACAACAACGCCGACGCGGTGCTCTACGGCCGGTTCGGCGTGACGCCGGCCGACGTGTTCGAGGGCCGCGGCCTCGCCTTCCACCCGGAGGTGAAGCAGCTCATCGACGACATCAACGCGCGGACGAGGCCCGCGGCCCAGGCGGCGGCAGCCACGGTGCCCGTGCCGGGCCCGGCCCAGCCGCAGGCCCCCGCCGCGATTCCGGTGGCGGCCCCGGCCACCGTGCCGATCGTGCCCGCGCAAGCCGCGCCTCCGGCGAGCCCCGCGCTGCCGCCGGGCACTCCGCCGCTCGTGCCGATCCGCTGACGCGGCCCGCACGTGATCCTCGCGCTGACGCGATGACAGTGCCTCGTGGCCCGGTCGCCTCGCGACTGGAATCCGGCCCCAGGATCGGCAGGGAAATCCGGTTGCGAGGCAACCGGACCACGGGCCGGCCCGCGGCCACACGGCGTGGAGTGCATCTCCCTCCAGTGTGTGCAGGTTTTCGGCCGGCAACGGCAGCCGAGTGGTGGCTCACGGCGCGGCGTGGTGCCCCGGCCCGTCGGCGTCGAAGAGCGGGCCGGCGTCGTTGGTGAGCTTTCGCCACTTGCGGACGGCCCGTCGGCGGGCTGCCCCGGCCGCGGCGGGCAGCCTGTCGAGGCCGAGCATCCGCGCGAGGCCCCTGCGGCGCGACACGCGGTCGATCGGCGTCGTGAAGATCCGTGTGAACTGGTCGAGGATCGCGTCGGCGTCGGCGCACGGCGGCACGCGGTTGCCGTGGAACCACGGCCGGGCGAGGAGCTGCCGGTGGATCACCGGGTCGCGGTCCACGGCGATCACGCGATCGACGAGGTCGTCGATCGAGCCCGAATCGTGGGCCGAGAGGAAGCTCCGCGTGTCGAAGTCGCGGCCCACGAGCGGGTCGCCCCAGTAGATCGGGAGCGCGTCGGCGAGCATCGGGTCGGCCACCTTCTCGGTCGTGTAGCCGGGATGCGACTCGTTCTCGAAGGCGATCGCGAACTTGTAGTCGGCGAGAAAGGCGTGCTTGTCGGTCACGCGGTGGCCCAGCGTGTTGAGCACCTTGCCGCCGGAATCCACGGGCTTGTACCGCGAGAGCCGGCGAAAGAAGTCGTTTCGCACGCGGCACAGCGGGTTCGAGGCGATGAAGGCGCAGAACCTCGTCTTCCGGGCCAGCACCGCGTCGGGGTCGAAGTCCGGGGGCTTCACGAGCCGCTGCGGATCGACGTACAGGGGCCAATGCGGCAGGCGGAAGTGCCGCGGGTGGTCGGTGTGCTCGAACGTGAAGGCCCAGTCGGTCGAGTGCCAGTCGGGGGGCACGTTCTCGCCGGTGTAGAAGATCCGCACGCAGTCGTGTGCGAGGTGGTCGTGCTTGCCGCGGCCCATGCACGAGTGGACGAGGAAATCGGGCCGCTCGACGACCTCGATGCGCCAGCGTCGCGCGAGCAGGCGGGTGAAGAAGTTGTCCCGCGGGTCGAAGTCGTCCCAGAAGCCGGCGAACCCGAGGCGGACGACGGGACGTTCAGCGGACTGCATGCGGGGAGCGTAGCAGACCGTGGCCCGGCTGCCTCGCAACCGGATGCCGCCCGGATTGCTCATCGTGGTTGGTCGCGGAGGGCAGTCCCCGCGCTTGCGCTTGGGGCTTCCTGACGGGCAACGAAGCCGGTGGCCAGGAAGCCCGGAGCGCGAGCGACGGGATGATGCGGGTGGTTGATCGCGAAGGGCACGTCCCCGCGCTTGCGCTTGGGGCTTCCTGACGGGCAACGAAGCCGGTGGCCAGGAAGCCCGGAGCGCGAGCGACGGGATGATGTGGGTGGTTGATTGCGAAGGGCAGTCCCCGCGCTTGCGCTTGGGGCTTCCTGACGGGCAACGGAGCCGGTGGCCAGGAAGCCCGGAGCGCGAGCGACGGGATTGGGGGGCTGGTCGGGGTGAAGCCCTACTGCGGAACCACGGGGCTCGGCAACAACTCGGGCAACTCCGGGCCCAGCGACGTGTCGGCGGCCCGCAGGTCGCTCGCGGCCCGCCAGAACTCCTGCCGCGCGCTGATCTCGAGCACGTCGGCCTCGAACTTCGCCTGCTCGCGGAGCGTCACGCGGAGCACGTCGCTGCGGCCCAGCCGCAGTTGCTCCCGCTCCGCGTCGGCGACGAGCCGCGCCAACTCCAGCCTCTGGAATGCCTGGTCGTGGAACACGTAGGCCCGCTCGATCGCCGAGAAGGCGTCCTGCACCTCGGCGCGGACCTGGTCTTGGGCCCACTGGATCTGACGGTCGAGCTGCACGAGTTGCGAATCGAGCGATTGGAGCCGGCCGCGGGCGTCGCGCCGCTGGGCGGGCAGCTGGAACACGACCGCCGCCTGCAGCACCTGCCGGTCGAGGCCCTGGGGCCCCGAGAGCGGGCTCGTGCCGTAACCGGCGTCCTGGTTGCCGAGGATTTGGCCGTCGATGCCGGGGAGCGTTTGGTTGGCCGCGAGCTTCCGCTCGACGAGGAGCTTTTCCCGCTGGATCGAGAGCCGCTGGAACTCGGGGCGTGCAGCGAGCGCGCGTGAGAGCGCCTGCTGGTAGAGGTCGGTCGAGGGTCGCACCGGCCGCGGGACGGGCCGCATCCGGCTGCGGCGGGCGAGGAGCGGCCGGCCGGCGTCGTCGCGGTGGTAGAGCGAGAGTTCGATGGCCGCCTGCTGCACCGCCCGGTCGGCCTGCACGACGAAGCCGTTGCGCAGGGCGATGTTCTGCTGGTTGTCGATCCGCTCGATGTTGGCCACCGCCCCGGCGTCCACCTTGAGCTCCAATTGCTCGTCGCGGTCGATCGCGTACTCGAGGATCCGCTCGCTCGCGGAGTAGCGCTCGCCGCTCCCCTGCCACGCCCAGAACGACCGCGCCGCCGCCCGCATGTAGTCGAGCCGGCTCCGCTCGATGACCGGCTCGGCGGCCGCGACGTCGAGTTGGGCCTGCGCGCGGGTCGCGCGGGCGCGGTCGATCTCGCGGTTCTTGGCGAAGGGGATGGTGAGGCCGCCCCGCCACTCGCCGGCGTTCGCGGTCTTCTGACCGAGGTTGTAGGTGGGAAAGTCGCCGAAGCCGGTGCGGAAGCCGCCGAAGGCGCTCATGCCGCCGGTCATGAACTGCTGCGTGAGGCCGAAGTCGGAGCGGTAGTTCTCGTAGGTGCCGGGGGCGAGCGCGGTGCCGGCCATGGTGACGTTGGTGTCGAAGGCGCCCATGGCGCTCGTGTAGCGGCCGGCGGCGATGCCCCGCTCCCGCTCGACCGCCTGGAGCAGCGGGTAGTGAGCCAGCACGCTCCGGAGGATCTCCGCCAGCGTGAGCGGCTCCGGCCGCTCGTCGAGGGCGAGGCCCGGAATCTGCAGCGACGCCGAGGGGGGCAGCGGGGTGCGGTCGAAGTCTTCGATCGGCCGCCGACCGGGCTGGGGCAGGACGGGGTCCGGGGCCGGCACGGCCTCCGGCGGAGGGAGCCCGAAGCCCTGCGCGTGGACAGTCCCCGCCGCGAGGGAGGCCGCCAGGATCGCGGCCGCAAGCGCGGCACGCCGCCACGGACTCAGCCGACCTTGATCTTGGGCGGCTTGGGGCCCTTGTCGTCGCCCTTGTCCTTGCCCTTGGACTCCGGCGCGAGCACCGGCGGGAAGCCGTTGAGCCGACGCCAGATCTCGTAGCCGAGCGTCACGCGGTTCAGGAACACCCAGCCGATGGTCTGGTTTCCCTGCCGGAGGAACTCGGCGTCGGGCCAGACGTCGCCCTGCAGCCGCTGCTCCGGCTCCACGAGCACGCGAAACTTCCCGTTCATCATCGCGGCGGAGTCCATCTGCAGGACATTCCGCCCATCCTGTTCCACCTCCATCACCTTGCCACCGAAGGTGCCGATCGCCAGTTCCGGCCACCCGGAAAACTGGATGGCGGGCCAGCCCTCGAACTGCAGCCGCACGTGGGGCGGCCGGCCGGTCTGCTCGGTGTAGGCCCGCACCAAGGGCGCATCGACGCCCTCGAGAAAGAGCTCGACGACCCGGTCGGCGGTGTCGGGAACGATCGTGCACAGCTCGTCGCCTTCCTTCACATACTGGCCGCCCTGGCCGACGTTCGCCGACACCCGGAACACGGTGCCGTCGCACGGGGCCACGACGTTGCGGGCCTTGAACCGCTCGATGCGGTTGGCGATGTCCTGGAGCTCGCGCTCGACCGCGAACTGGTTCTGCTCGGCCTTCCGCAGGTTGCTGCGGGCCACGGCGATGGCCGACAGGCCTGCCGCGTCGGCCTGGAGCACGAGCGATTCCTGCGTGAGCAGGGAGGCCTGCGCCCGCTGGACCTCGGCGGCGGCGCGATCCACGTCGGTCTGGGCGCGGTCGGCCCGCATCCGCGCCTCGTCGCGGGAGAGCCGGCTCTCCAGTCCGCCGAACTGCGGGTTCGTGAACAGGCCCTCGAAGGTCTCGAAGCGGTTGCGCTCGAACGCCTGGGCGAAGCGGGCGTTGGCTCCCGCCTGCTCGGCCACCTCGATCGCCTTTTTCGCCGCATCACGGTTCGCCTCCGCAGCCTTCACCGCCGCGTCCCGGGCCCCTTCCTGGGCCTTGGCCGCGGCAGAGAGTTCCGCCACCTCGTCCCGTGCGGCCTGCAGGCGGTCCTCGAGGAAGGCGCGCTGTGCCTCCAGCCGCTCCGCGAGCGCAGGGTCGTTGTCCTCGATATCGACCACGGAATCGTTCATCTTCACGCGGCTT
Source organism: Planctomycetaceae bacterium (assembly GCA_046074885.1). Classification (GTDB taxonomy): domain Bacteria; phylum Planctomycetota; class Planctomycetia; order Pirellulales; family UBA1268; genus QWPN01. The sequence continues at coordinate 3,383 of JBJTPA010000281.1, read as the reverse complement.
CCCTCGACCACGTGCCACGTCCGAATCTGACCCGACACACGCGCCGTGAGCACCTGCATCCGCTCGACGGGGGAATATGCGACGACCATGCCCCGGCAGACCACGGTCTGTTGCCAAGGCACGAAGGCGAGGATGAACGGGGTGGCCAGGAAGAGCAGGAAAAGCAGGCGGGTGAGGATGCGGACCGACCGCGGCGTGGCCGCGGCGGCGAGCGCCGACTTCGGGTTCCGGGGATCGGTGACTGCGTGCGAGCGTGCGGTCATGTCCATTCCACCGTCTTGTCGCAGCGCCGGCGGATGTCGTCGCGGGCCGTGACGATCACGAGCGTCCAGGGCGCGGCACGGTCGAAGAGCGACTCGACGAGCTCCGGGCAGTCGCGGGTGTCGAGCGAGTCGAGCAGGCCGTTGATCAGGAGGAGCCGCGGCCTGCCCGCGATCGCCCGCGCGATCGAGAGCCGGGCGACCGCGTTGGCCGAGAGCGGCCGGCCGTCCGAGCCCAGCGGCGTGCCCACGCCCTCCGGCAGTCGGGCGACCTCGTCGGCGAGGCCCACCATCTCCAGCGCCCTGCGCACGTCGGCGGCGGTGAGGTAGGCGCGGCCCACGCGGACGTTCTCGGCGACGGTGTCGGCGAAGGTCTCCGCCTGGCCCACGTAGGCGAGCTGCAGTCGCGCGAGGGCCCGGTCGAGCGATCGGGCGTCGAGGCCGTCGAACTCGAGGAGGCCCTCGTCCGGCACGCGCAGGAGGCCGAGCGTCTCGAGCAGGAAGGTCTTGCCGCTGCCCGACGGGCCGACGACCGCCACCCGCTCGCCCGGCCGGGCTTCGAGCCTCCGCCTCCGTCCGCCTCCCGTGAACTCGGCGACGACGGCCAGCGGCCGGTCCGACTCCGGCAGCACCTCGCCCCCCTCCCGCTCCAGCGGGAGCCGGTCGAGCACGCCGAGCTTGTCGAGCGATGCGAGCAGGTCGTACCAGGTCTCGAGGTATTTTCCGATCTTGGAGAGCGCGGAGAGCACGAGGGCCACGATGAGTTCCCCGGCCACGAGCTGGCCGATCGTGAGCTGGCGGTTGATCACGAGCCAGCCGCCCAGTCCGAGGAGCACGGTCATGCCCACGGCCTCGAGGAGGAGCGCGAAGAGCGTCTGCCGCCAGACCACGCGGTAGTGGCGGCGACGGGCGTCCACGTAGGCCCCGGCGAGGGAATCGGCCCGCTCGTGGGCGAGCGTGCCGCCGCGGCCGAACCGGAAGGTGTGCGGGCACTTGGCGAGCTCCTCGAGCCACGCGGCCACGTCGAACTTCGCGTAGCTCTCGGCGATGCTCGTCCGCACGCCGCCCAGCCCGAGCGCGAAGAGCAGGAAGACCATGAGGGCCGCCGTGACGACGGCGAAGGTCAGCAGGTAGGGATGGTAGAAGGCGAGCACGACGAGGCCCACGATCGTCAGCACGACGATGCCCACGCCGTCCACGAGGAGGGTGGCGGCCGCCTTCTGCACGCCGGAGATCTCGAAGAAGCGGTTGACGATGTCGGTGGGGTTCGTGCCGTCGAAGGCGCCGATTTCGGCCCTGGCGAAGTGGTCGGCGAAGGCGTCGGCCGTGCGGACGAAGATCCGCCGCTGGAGGCACTCGGCCACGAGCAGCTGCATGGCCCGGAGGATCGCGGAGAGGGCGAGGAAGCCGAGCATCACGGCCGAGAGCACGAGCACCGGCCAGAGCTGCACCCCGAACTGGACGGTGTTCACGAGGGCCTCGATGGCCGCCGGGGTGACGAGCGAGAGGATGCCGACGGCGACGGCGAACATCGTGATCGTGAGGACGTCGCGGCGCTCGAGGCGCAGGATCTCCAGGAGCCGGGCCGTGGGCCGCCTCGTCGGAGGGCCGGGGTGGTGATGATGGCCTGCCATGGAATTCTGCCGGGCCAATGATGCGTCCCCTGTTCGGCGGGCACAACGGCAGAAACCGCGGGGACTCGACCGCGAAAACCCGGGTTTCCGGGCGGTCAGCGGCGGAAGGTTTCCAGCCAGTCGGCGAACCGGGGGTAGAGCCGCTCCCGATCGAACTCGGCCGCCGCGAGCCGCCTCGCGGACCGCCGCGTCGCGGCCAGTCGCCGCCGGTCGGTCGCGAGGCCGGTGATCGCCCGCGCCAGCGACGCCCCGTCGCCCGCCGCGTAGGCGACGCCGGCGCCGTACGACTCGACGAGCCGCTGCAGTTCGCCCGGCAGCGAGTTGACGATCGCGAGGCCCGCGGCCGCGTAGTCGCACGCCTTGTTGGGCAACACGACCTGCGACTCGGGCCGCACGCACACGAGCCCCACGTCGGCGCCTCCGAGCAGCCGCACGTAGTCGCGGCGGCCGAGCAGGCCGTGGTGGACGATGCGGCAGGGACCCTTGAGGCCCGCGGCGGCCCGCTGGATCGCCGGCTCGAGCGCGCCGGTGCCGGCGACGTGGATCGTGGCCGCCACGCCCTCGCCCGAGAGCGCCCGCGCGGCGGCGACGAGGGCGTCGAGATCCTGCCCCGCCTCGAGCGTGCCCGCGTAGACGCACTCGAGCGGTCCGGGGGCGGACGCCTCGCCGCCGGCGACCGGCACGTGGTTCACGCCGCGCGGCGTGTCGGGAAACTCCTGCGGATACGCGCCGAGCAGGCAGACGTGCCGCGGCGTCTCCGACGGGATCTCCGCGGCGATCCGTTCGAGGTGCGACGGCGCCGTCGCGCTCACGCCGTCGGCGGCCGCGAGGATCGCGCGGCGGCGGTCGCGCATGCCGCGGAGGATCCACGGGGCGACGAGGCCGCGCAGGAACGCCGGCCCCGGCACGAGCCGCGCGAACGTCTCGGGCCAGAGGTCCTGCACGTCCACGACGACGGCGGCGTCGAGCTTCCGCCCGACGCGGATGGCGGCCTCGGGTCCCTCGAGCGGCGGGAGGCTGGCGACGATCAGATCGGGCCGCTCGAGCTGGCCGGCGGCGACCGACTCGCAGGCCAGCCGCTCGAACGTGCGGCCGAAGTCGCGATGGCTGCCGATCCGGGCGAAGGAGACGTTCTTTTCATACGGCCTCACGGCCACGAGACGCAGCAAAAAGCCCTCGTCGTCGTGAAGGCCGAGCGGCAGGGAGCGGATGGCCTTGCGGCGGTGGCTCCAGGTGGCGCTCCACCATGTGACGTCGTGTCCGCGGGCGGCCAGCACCCGGATGATCTCGCCGCCATCCATCATGGCAACCGTTTCGCCGGTCTTCTGGTCGATGAGGAGGTAGCTTGCCTGGATGGTCGGCAGGCCTTGTGCCGCGTTGTCGGTCTTGAACACCACGGTCTTGAGGCCGGCCCAGTGCTTCGACCAGGCGGGCATCAGCAGCAGCGTCGAGACATCGCTGATGTCGTGGTGGTGGCGCACCGGCGTGG
>JBJTPA010000280.1:0-5775 GCA_046074885.1 Planctomycetaceae bacterium | reverse complement strand
CGCCTTGCTCGGCGGAGGGCAAGCCAAGGTTGCCCTCGCCTCGCGGCTGCTCGCACCTCCGGGCTCGCAGGGCCGCCGCTGAGCGGCGGCGTCGTGAGTTTCATCCGTCCCCAGGAAGCCCGGAGCGCAAGCGACGGGACTGCGCCTGGCAGGGGGTGTTGGCTCCGCGGCGGGCTGACGGAACGGCACCGCGCATTGCTTGACGTTCGTGGCGGTCCGTCCCCGCGCTTGCGCTTGGGGCTTCCTGTCGGAAGACGCTATCTCGTCGCTCCGCGGCGCTTCGCCGCTCAGCGAGCGAACTCGTACCGGCCCCAAGCCGAGCGGGTTGGGCGCGAGGACGTTTCGCCCGCAAGGATTTCCGCAAAATCACGCCGCGGGTTTCGTTCGCCGCGTTTCGTTCGTAGGCTTGTCGCCGACGCATTCATCGCCACGCAGGAGCAGACGCGACCGATGGCCGGAAAGACGCTGAAGATCGCCGCGATTCCCAGGGACGGCACCGGGCCCGAGGTCACCGCCGAGGCGATGAAGGTACTCGCCGCCGTCGCGAAGCTCGAGGGCTTCGCCTACGACGTCGAGACGCTCGACGGGGGCGGCGACCGCTACCTCAGGACCGGCGAGATCATCCCCGAGGGCGGCCTCGACCACCTCCGCGCGAAGGACGCGATCTTCCTCGGCGCGATCGGCCACCCCGGCGTCGCGCCCGGCATCCTCGAGAAGGGGCTCCTGCTCGACCTGCGGTTCAAGCTCGACCAGTACATCAACCTCCGGCCCGTGAAGCTCCTGCCGGGCGTCGAGACGCCCCTGGCCGGCCGCGGCCCCAAGGATATCGACTTCGTCGTTGTCCGCGAGAACACCGAGGACCTCTACTGCGGCGTCGGCGGCTACTTGAAGAAGGGCACGCCCGACGAGGTGGCCGTGCAGCAGGCGGTCTACACGCGGAAGGGCTGTGAGCGGTGCATCCGCTGGGCCTTCGACTACACGCGGAAGCGGAACAGCCCCAAGAAGACGCTCACGCTCGTGGCCAAGACGAACGTGCTCACGTTCGGCCACGACCTCTGGTGGCGGACGTTCCAGGAGGTGGCGAAAGACTACCCCGACGTGAAGACCGACTACAACCATGTCGACGCCTGCTGCATGTGGATGGTGAAGAACCCCGACGCCTACGACGTGATCGTGACCACGAACATGTTCGGCGACATCATCACGGATCTCGGCGGCATCCTGCAGGGAGGCATGGGCGTGGCGGCGGGGGCGAACCTGAATCCCGACAAGGGGGGCGTGAGCATGTTCGAGCCGATGGGGGGCAGCGCGCCCAAGTACACCGGCCAGAACGTCATCAACCCGATCGCCGCGATCAACGCGATGGCGATGCTCCTCGAGCACTCGGGCCACCCGGCCGCGGGCAGGCGGATCGACACCGCCGTGGCCCAGGTCACCGGCACGAAGATGAAGAGCCAGGCCGCCGGCAAGATGGGTCACGGCACCCGCGAGGTCGGCGACCTCGTGGTCGCGGCTCTCGCGTAGGCGGCAGGCGGCCTACAGCCCCACGCGACGCCCCTCGGACTGGCTCTGCGTGGCCGCCCGCACGATCTCCATCGCCCGCAGCGCGTCGTCGAGGCCGCTGACGTTGCGAACGAGGCTCGTCACGGCCCGGTGGAACTGGAGCAGCATCCGCTCCCCGACGGGACGGTCGGTCTCGAGGTCCTCCTGGTGGCGGCCGGCCGTGTCGAACCACACGAGCTGGCTCGGCAGGTCCACGAACGCGATGCCGTTCTCGCACACCACCTGGAGCGCCGGGGGCGGCCGGAAGCCGACCGCCTCCTCCCAGCGCTGCGGCATGTAGTAGCCGCAGCTGATCTGGGCCAGCGGCCCGTCGCCCGGGCGGCCGGTGTGCGAGAAGTCGAGGCTCATCATCCGGTAGTCGTCGGCCTCGCCGCCCGGGGCCTCGGCGTGCCCCACCGCGACGACGCTCGTCGGCTCGACGCCGGCGACGTAGCGGCACCAGTCCACGAGCTCCATGAGGTCCCGCGACTCGCTGTCGCGATCCCGGTCGGGGGCCGGGCGGACCGGGAGCGGGATGCGGCGGTGGCAGAACAGCATCCGCGGCGCGCCGAGCCGCGTGGCGACGAGCTCCTTGAGCCGCACCGTCGCCGACGCGTGCCGCCGGGGAAGCTCCGCCATGAAGGCGATGCCCGACTCGTCCACCCGCCGCCGCAGCAGGGCCGCCTCGTCGTCGGCGAGCGGCAGCGCGATCGCCGAGTAGACGCCCTTGCCGTGGTCGCAGGCCGCGAGGATCGGCGTGGCGCCGTACCACTGGTCGGCGAGGTAGAGGATGGCGTCCACGTCGTCGCGGGCGCAGAGCGCGCGGAACCCGTCCACCGGCACGGCGCCCACCTCCGCGGCCGCCTTCCGGGCGCGGTGGGCCACCTGCTCGCAGACGCCCCGCACCTCGAACCGGTCCGCGAGCGTCCGCAGCGCCGGCAGGTGCCGCGACTCCCACTGGCCGCCGACCCCGACGATGCCCACGCGGAGCCTCATGCGGTGCCGTCCCCGGGCTCGGCGGCGGCGAGCAGCTCGTGGCTGCGCCGCAGGCCCTTGTCGGCGATGTCCTTGCGGCACCAGGCGCCAAGCCAGCGGATCTCCTTCACGGCCGTGTAGGCCTGGAGCTTCGCGCGGGCGAGCGTGGGGCCAAGCGCGGTGACCGCGAGCACGCGGCCCCCGTCGGCCAGCACCCGTTCGCCGTCGAGCCGGGTCGCCGCGTGGAACACCTGCACGTCGGGCACGGCCGCCGCGGCCTCGAGTCCGGTGATCGGCCGGCCCTTCTCGACCGCACCCGGATAGCCCTCGGCGGCCATCACCACCGTGACGCTCGCCTCGTCGCGCCACGCGGGCGGCGCGACCGCGTCGAGCCGCCGGTCCACGGCCGCGTCGAGGATCTCGAGCAGGCTCGAGTCGAGCCGCACCATCAGGGCCTCGCACTCCGGGTCGCCGAACCGGGCGTTGAACTCGAGGACCTTCGGGCCCTGTGCGGTGAGCATGAGCCCCGCGTAGAGCACGCCATGGAACGGCACGTTCGACCGCCGCATCGCGTGCACGGTGGGCACGAGGATCCGGGCCTCGATGTCGGCGAGCAGGTCGGCATCGACGAAGGGCGTCGGGCAGTACGCCCCCATGCCGCCGGTGTTCGGGCCGGTGTCGCCGTCGTGGGCGGCCTTGTGGTCCTGGAGCGGCGGCAGCGTGACGATCGTGCGGCCGTCGGTGATCGCCAGCACGCTCACCTCGACGCCGTCGAGTCGCTCCTCCACGAGGATGCCGTTGGCGGCCGCGGCGAACTGCGGGTCGGCGCCGAGCGTGGCGACGGCCTCGAGCGCCTCGGCACGGCCGTCGCACACGAACACGCCCTTGCCGGCCGCCAGGCCGTCGGCCTTCACGACGACGGGCTCGTCCTCCCGGGCCTCGAGGTGCTCCCGCGCCGTCGCCACGGAACGAAACTCGCGGAACATCGCCGTTGGCACGTCGCCGCGGTGGAGGATCTGCTTGCAGAAGATCTTGCTGCCCTCGAGCCGCGCGGCCTCGGCCGTGGGCCCGAACGCGCGGAGCCCCGCGGCGTGGAAGGCATCGACGATCCCCGCGACGAGCGGCGCCTCGGGGCCGACGACGGTGAGGTCCACCGCGCGGTCGCGGGCCAGCGCCACGAGGCCGGCGACGTCGGTGGCCGCGACCGGCACGTTCTCGGCGATCGCCGCGGTGCCCGCGTTGCCGGGCGCGACGAGCACCTCCGCACCGTCGCGGGCGAGCTTCCAGGCGAGGGCGTGCTCGCGGCCCCCGCCGCCGACGACGAGGACGCGACGGGATGCGGTCACGGTGCTGCTCCGGGCGATGAAAGTGCTTCGTTGTAGCGGACTTCGTGGCCGCGGTCGCGGGGCGGGGAGCGACGCGACGCGACGGCCGACATTGACAGTATCGGCAGCGCCAGTAAAGTGGTACGGACTTCGTGAAAAACTTCACGAAGTCGTGAATTCGCGGTCGAAACCAGCAATTCAGCCGTCGCGACGCGGCGGCACCCGCCGGTTCGTTCGATGGCAGACAAGAAGAAAATGTCGGTCGCCGAGATCCTGGCGGCCGCGCGGTCCGCGGACGGCAAGGGAGGCGCTGCCCCCGCCGAGCCGCCGTCGGAGTCCGCGGCACCCGCGGGCGAGCAGGCGGCTGCCCCGGCGCCTGCTCCCAAGCCGGCCGCGAAGCCCGCAGCCGGCGGGGCGCGGCCGAGCGTGGCCGACATCCTCGCCGCCGCCCGCGCGAGCAAGCCCGCTGGCGAGGCGGCTCCCGCCGCCGCCAAGCCCGCTCCCAAGCCTGCGGCCGCCAAGCCGGCCGCCGCGGCGAAGCCCGCCGCAGCCAAGGACGGCCCGAAGACCGGCGTGCAGCGTGACACCGCGAGCATCCTCGCCGCAGCCCGGGCCACGAAGCCCGGGCCGGTGAGCAAGGCCGAGGCGCCGGCCCGGCCGGCTCCGAAGCCGAAGGCCGTCGAGAAGGTCGAGCCACCGCGCGTCGTGCCGCCGATGCCGGCCCGGCCCGCGAAGCCCGCGGCGAAGCAGGCCGACGAGGAGGATCGCCGCGGCTTCCTCGAGATCGCGCTCGGCTCCTTCATGGCGGTGGGCTTCACCGCGCTCTCCGTGACCGGCGGCCTGTTCACGCTTGGCCTCGCCCGGTTCATGTTCCCCAACGTGCTCGCCGAGCCGCCGAGCAAGTTCAAGGTGGGCTTCAAGGAGGGCTTTCCCGCGGGCAAGGTCGAGACCAAGTACGTCGCCCAGTACGGCGTCTGGGTCGTGAACGGCGACTACAACGGCCAGCAGCAGATCTACGCGCTCAAGACCGTCTGCACGCACCTCGGCTGCACGCCGAACTGGCTCGAGGCCGAGCAGAAGTTCAAGTGCCCGTGCCACGGGAGCGGCTTATACAAGGACGGCATCAACTTCGAGGGGCCGGCCCCTCGGCCGCTGGAGCGCTACGCGATCCGCATTGCCGACGACGGCCAGGTCGAGATCGACAAGAGCCGGACGTTCCAGGAGGAGCTCGGCGGGTGGGCCGACGTGGACTCGTTCGTCACCGTTTGAGCTGACACGCGACACGCAGGGACAAGTCACGATCCATGGCAATCGGCGAGACCATCCGCAACAGCCAGATATGGAAGAGCATCTTCCGCCACCCGATGCCGCTCGACAGGCGGAATCGGATCGTGGTGATGCTCACCAATTTCTTCCTCCATCTCCACCCGGTGTCGATCAAGAAACAGGGCATCGCCCTCTCGTTCACCTGGTGCATGGGGGGCGTGACCTTCTTCCTGTTCCTGGTCGAGACGGTCACCGGCGTGCTGTTGATGTTCTACTACCGGCCCACGCTGGAGTGGGCCTTCAACGACATCCTCGCACTCCGCGACGTGACGAGCCTCGGGATATTGCGCGAGCTCCACCGCTGGGGCGCGCACGCGATGGTGATCACCACGTGGCTCCACATGTACCGCGTGTTCCTCACCGGCAGCTACAAGCCGCCGCGCGAGTTCAACTGGGTGGTGGGCGTGATCCTGCTCCTGCTCACGCTCCTCTTGTCGTTCACCGGCTACCTGCTGCCGTGGGACCAGCTGGCGATCTGGGCCATCACGGTCGGCTCCAACATGGCCCGGGCCACGCCGTTCCTCGGCTACGAGGGCCCGGGGCAGCAGCTGCTCACGATCGGCGGCATCGACATGATCACCGACGCCTCCGACGCCCGCTTCGGCCT
>JBJTPA010000279.1:0-2845 GCA_046074885.1 Planctomycetaceae bacterium | reverse complement strand
CTCGCGGCGCTCGAGGTCGGCGGCCGCGGAAGGCTCTGGCGGCGCCGCGTCGGCAGCGGTGGCCGCGGCGGGGCGGTCGCCGGATTCGGCGGCGTGCTCCGAACCGTCCCAGAGCCCGTCGCGGAGGTACGCGGCCGTCAGGGCCGTCGTGCACCCGCACTGGAGCGCGACGACCAGGCAGGCCGCGGCGGCCCAGGGCAACGGGCGGATGCTCTCGGATGGGGTCATCGGGTGCCGGTGCGCGGGAGCGTGGGCCGGAGTCGCGGGCTTCCGGCGCGAATGGGGCGGGAGGATAGGAGCGCCGGCGCGGCGGAAACAAGGCCAAACCGGCCGCGGCGATGACGGGCATTCCGGACGATCGCCGCCGTCGTCGCCCCCCGTCCGGCGGTCGCGTGCCGCCCTCCGGCGCCCGCCGCCGCCAGCCGATGGCCGACGGCGGCGGCGTGGGGTTACACTTCGCCCGCCGACTCCCGCCGCACTCAGGTTTCGCATGCCCGCCTCCGCCGCCTGGCAGACCGTGCCCCTCCAGTGGACGCACCGGCACCTGCTCGACCTCGAGCGGCTCACGCCGGAGGAGATCCGACTCCTCCTCGACACGGCGGCCCTCTTCAAGGAGGCCACCGACGGCTGCCGCCGCAAGCTCGCGATCCTCGCGGGCTCGACGATCGTCAACCTGTTCTTCGAGAACTCCACCCGCACGCGGACGAGCTTCGGCCTCGCGGCCCGCCGGCTCGGCGCCGACGTCGTGGACTTCGCCGCCGCCAGCAGCAGCCTGTCGAAGGGGGAGTCGTTCATCGACACGGCGAAGAACCTCGAGGCGATGGGAGTCGACGCCGTCGTGGTCCGGCACTCGACCCCGGGCACGCCCCACCTGCTGACGAAGCACCTCGGCGTGGGCGTGATCAACGCCGGCGACGGGCCGCACGAGCACCCCACGCAGGGCCTGCTCGACATCCTCTCGATCCGCGAGCGGCTCGGCGACCTCCGCGGGGCGACGATCGGCCTCGTGGGGGACATCGCCCACAGCCGCACTGCACGCTCGAACCTCTGGGGCCTGACGAAGCTCGGCGCGAAGGTGATCCTCTGCGGCCCGCCGACGCTCGTCTCGGACAGGTGGCGGGAGTTCGGGGTCGAGGTGTCGCACGACCTCGACGCCATCGTGCCTAGGTGCGACGCCCTCAACCTGCTCCGCATCCAGTTCGAGCGGCAGAACACGCGGCCGTTCCCGTCGGTGCAGGAATACGCCCACCTCTACGCGATGACGATCGAGCGGCTCCGGCGGGCCCGCAGCGGCCTGCTCATCCTGGCGCCGGGCCCGATCAACCGCGGCGTGGAGGTGACGGCCGAGGTGGCCGACTGCTCGCAGTCGCTGATCCTCGACCAGGTCACCAATGGCCTGGCGGTGCGGATGGCCGTCTTGTGGCTGATCTGCGGCCCGCGCGAGGCGAACCTGCCCGCGGCGGGCGGACCGGTGCACCGCGTCCGGGAGGGGATCGCCTGATGGGCACGCTCCTCATCCGCGGCGGCCGCGTCGTCGATCCCGCGCAGGGCATCGACCGGGTCGACGACGTGCTCGTGCGGGACGGCCTCGTCGTCTCGATCGGGCAGTCCGGCGGCCAGACGCTGGGCAAGGCCGACGAGACGATCGACGCCGCGGGGCTCGTCGTCACCCCCGGCCTCATCGACATGCACGTCCACCTCCGCGAGCCGGGCCGCGAGGAGGACGAGACCATCGAGACGGGCACCCGGGCGGCGCTCGCCGGCGGCTTCACGAGCGTGGCCTGCATCCCCAACACCGAGCCGCCGATCGACACGCAGGCGGCGGTGGAGTTCGTCCACCAGAAGGCGGCGCGGGCCGACAACTGCAACGTCTTCGTGGTGGCCTGCGTGAGCAAGGGCCGCGAGGGGAAGGAGCTCGCCGAGATCGGCCGGCTCGTCGAGGCGGGGGCGGTGGCCTTCAGCGACGACGGGGCGCCGGTCTGGGACGCGGAGCTCATGCGGCGCGCGCTCGAGTACTGCCGGATGTTCGACCGGCCGATCCTCGCCCACGAGGAGGTGCTCGAGCTCTCCCGCGGCGGCGTGATGCACGAGGGGCTCGTGTCGATGGTGCTCGGCCTGCCCGGCATGCCGGCCGCGGCCGAGGAGGTGATGATCGGCCGGGACATCGCGCTGGCCGAGGCGACCGGCGGCCGGCTCCACGTGATGCACGTCTCGACCGCCGGCGGCGTGGCCCTGATCCGCGAGGCGAAGCGGCGCGGGGCACGGGTCACGGCCGAGGCCTGCCCGCACCACTTCACGCTCACCGACGAGGGGCTGCGGACCTTCGACTCCAACCACAAGATGAGCCCGCCGCTGCGGACGGCGGCCGACGTCGAGGCGATCATCGCCGGGATCGTGGACGGCACGCTCGACTGCATCGCGACCGACCACGCGCCCCACGCGCGCGAGAAGAAGATGCTGGAGCTCGACCGGGCCCCGTTCGGCATCCTCGGCCTGGAGACGGCGGTGGGACTGACGGTCACGCGGCTGGTGGCCACCGGCCGCATCGGCTGGCCGAGGATGATCGAGAGCATGAGCACATTGCCCGCCCGGATCCTGGGCGTCGACCGCGGGACGCTGCGGCCCGGCGCCGTGGCCGACATCACGCTGATCGACCCGAATCTCTCCTGGACGGTGGACGTCGAGAGGTTTTGCTCGAAGAGCGTCAACTCGCCGTTTCATGGCTGGACGCTGCGGGGCAGGGCGGTGACCACGATCGTGGGGGGCCGCGTGAAGCACCGGCTCGGCTGAATGACGCTGATCGTGGACGGCTACAACCTGCTGCATGCCTCGGGCGTGTTCGGCG
>JBJTPA010000278.1:0-4116 GCA_046074885.1 Planctomycetaceae bacterium | reverse complement strand
TGCCCCGTCGCCGGACGTTCGCTTCGGGCATCATGCCCTCCGCTCACTCCGTGCTGCCTGCGCTTCGCCATCCTGGCTGCGCTTGCCAGCACAGGCCGGCTCTCAGGGCTATGGGCGGCCCCGAGCCTGCCTCGACTATTTCAGGCAAGGCGAGGGGATGCCCGTGCCCTCGATCACGTGGCTTGTGGCTTCCCGTCAGGAAGCCCCAAGCGTTAGCGCGGGGATTGCGGTGCCGCAACGGAATTCCGCCCGCATCCCTGTCGCGGCTTTCAGTCCCGTCGCTTGCGCTCCGGGCTTCTTGGGGAACGGCTTTGCTTTCCGTCAGGAAGCCCCAAGCGCCAGCGCGGGGATTGCGGGTACAACCCCGCACGGCACTGCGGCATCGTCACGCAACCAACTTCACGGCGGGCTGCTCGCCCGTGATGCCGATCACGAACTCCTCGAAGATCTTCACGTCGAGGGCCGAGGCGGTCTCCGCCTCCGGGTGGAACTGCACGCCGAGCGCCGTCCAGTTCTCCACCACGCTCTCGATCGCCTCGACGACCCCGTCCGGGGCCCGGGCCGTGACCCGGAAGCTCGGCGCGACGTCGTCGATCGCCATGTGGTGCATGCTGTTCACTCGGATCTCGCCGTCGCCGTAGACCCGCTCCATCGCGGAGCCCCGCTCGACGACGAGGGCGTGGCGGTGGGCCAGATCGGTCGGATCCTTGTGGGGGATCGCCTTGGGGCAGTCCTCGGGGAGGTGCAGGAAGAGCGTGCCCCCCTCGGTGACGTTGAGGAGCTGCATGCCGGCGCCGATGCCGAGCACCGGCATGTGGCGGGCACAGATGTGCTTGGCGAGCAGGCGGTCGAAGTCCTCGCGGCGGGTGTCCATCGGCCGGACGGACGGGTGCGGCATGTAGCCGTCGCGGCGGGGGTCGAGGTCGGCGCCCCCCACGAGCACCACGCCGTCGAGCAGGTCGAGCAGGCGGACGACGTCGTCCTCCTCGGCCAGCGGCGGCAGGATCACCGGGATGCCGCCGGAGGCGGTGATGCCGTCGTAGTAGCCGGCGGCCACGAACGACAGGGCGGCATGCTCCTTGCGGGTGGCGCGGTAGTCCGTGTTGATGCCGATGAGGGGCTTGGCGGCCATGTCGTCCTCCTGACGGGTCTCGGATCAGCGGGCCTGCCGTCCCTGGAAGGCCTCGGTCGCACGTGCGACGGGGCGGAAGATGGGGCCGCCGCAAGCCCGAAACAAGCAGGGTTCCGATTTTGTGGCTCCGCCGCCGCGGCGACCACAAGATGCGGTGCTAGCACGGGAACGTGCTAGCAGTTCATGGAGTGCCGCATCCCGTCAGGAAGCCCGGAGCGCGAGCGACGGGACTGCGTGGTCGAACGGCTCCGTGGTGGCCTGACGACGTGACGATCCGCATTGTCCCCGCGCTTGCGCTTGGGGCTTCCTGACGGAGGTGCCGTCCCTTCATTCACCCCGGGATCCACCGGGCGCCGGGGAAGCTCCGCAGCCACGTGAGCTGCCGCTTCGCGAGCTGCCGCGTGCGGACCTGCGTGCGGCGGATCGCCTCGGGGCGGTCGATCGTGCCGGCGAGAAGGTCGATCGCCTCGGCGTAGCCGGCGGCCTGGCGGGCCGTGGGGCCGATGCCGCCGGGGGCCGCGAGGGCCGCGGCCGTCTCCTCCACGATCCCGCAGGAAAACATCCGCTCCACGCGGCGGTCGATCCGCTCGTGGAGCTCGTCCCGCGGCACGTCGAGCACGAGGAACTGCGTCTCGAACACGGGATGCGGCACCGGCGCGAAGGCGGCCGAGAGCGGGCGGCCGGTCGTCTCGGCCACCTCGAGCGCGCGGATGATCCGCTTGGTGTCGTTCTCGTGGATCCGCGTGGCGGACGCGGGGTCGATGGTGGCGAGGCGGGCGTGCAGGGCGGCTGATCCGTACCGCCGCGCCTCTTCCGCGAGCGTCGCGCGGAGGGCGGGGTCGGCCGGCGGCAGGGGGGCGAGGCCGTCGCGGAGGGCCCGCAGGTAGAGCGGCGTGCCACCCACGAACAGGATCCGCCGGCCCCGCGCCCGGCAGTCGGCCACCGCGGCGGCCGCGTCGTCGAGCCAGCGGGCCACGCTGTAGCGCTCGGACGGGCCCGCCACGTCGATCACGTGGTGCGGCACGGCCCGCCGCTCGTCCGCGGTCGGCTTCGCGGTGCCCACGTCGAGCCCGCGGTAGACCGCCATCGAATCGACGCTCACGATCTCCGCGCCGAGGTCGCGGGCGAGGTCGAGGGCCCGGGCGGTCTTGCCCGATGCCGTGGGGCCGGAGAGGAACCAGCAGTCGGCGCCGAGGTCGGGCCGCCGCCCGCCGTCCGCGGCGTTCGCGGCCGCGGGACCGCCGCCGTCGGGGGCCCGCGCGGCACGTGCTAGAGTTGTGGACCCCTCCGCGGGCCCACCGGGCCGAGACTGCCGTGCCGGATCCAGCATCATCGTCGTGTCGTCCCGGCGACGTCCTCGATTCGCTCGAGGGCGTGATCGCGTCGCGCAAGGGGGGCTCGCCCGACCGATCCTACACCAGCCGGCTGCTGGCCGGCGGCGTGGCCGCGATCGGGGCCAAGGTGACGGAGGAGGCGGAGGAAGTCGTGCGGGCCGCGGCGGGCGAGACCGACGACCGCGTCGTGGCGGAGGCCGCCGACCTCGTCTACCACCTGCTCGTGCTGCTGGCCGCCCGCGACGTGCCGCTCGAACGGGTCGGCGCCGAACTGGCCCGCCGGTTCGGCACCTCGGGCCTCGCGGAGAAGGCGGCCCGGTCCGCGGGAGGAGCGTCGTGAGCGACTCGCAGGCGAAGGAAACCCTGCTGCGGATCGGCGTGCCGAGCAAGGGCCGGCTCGCGGAGGTCGCCGCGCAACTTCTGGCCGACGCGGGGCTCGCCTTTCGGCGGACGGAGCGGAGCCTGTTCGCCCGCTGCAAGGACATGCCCGTCGAGGTCACGTTCCTGCGGACCGACGACATTCCGGTGCTCGTCGCCGAGGGGGCGATCGACCTGGGGATCACCGGGGCCGACCTCGTCGCCGAGAGCGGCGTCGACCTGATCCACCGGCTCGACCTCGGCGTGGGCAGCTGCCGGCTGGCGCTGTGCGTGGCCGACGACGCGGCCATCGACCACCCGCGGCAGCTGGCCGGCAGGCGGCTGGCGACGAGCTTTCCGCGGATCACCCGCGAGTGGCTCGCCGGCCACGGCGTCGAGGCGCGGCTCGTCGAGCTCTCCGGCAGCGTGGAGATCATGATCGCCCTGGGCGTGGCCGACGCGATCGTCGACCTCGTCGAGACGGGCAGCACGCTGGCGGCCAACCGGCTCCAGGTGATCGCCGAGCTCGGCCGCTACGAGACGGTGCTCGTGCAGAACCGGGCCGTCCGCGACCCGGCCCTCGCCGACCGCATCGTGCGCCGGCTGGAGGGGATCGTGATCGCCCGCAGCTGGTCGCTGCTGGAATACAACGTGCCGCGGGCCCGCCTGGCGGAGGCCGAGGCCATCACGCCGGGCTTCAACTCGCCGACGGTGATGGCCCTGGAGGACCCGGCCTGGTGCGCGGTGCGGGCGATGGTGCGCCGCGGCGACGTGCACGCGATCATGGAGCGGCTGGACGCGATCGGCGCCTCGGCCGTGATCGAGACGCGGATCGCCAACTGCCGGCTGTGACGCTCGGTCGGATCAAATGTGATCCGCAGGCGTTGCGTTGGGCCGGGGTTGCCCGTGCCGTCTCGGCGGACGTTCGCTTCGGTCATCCTGACCTGCGCTCACTCGGGGGAAACCGATCGTCGCAATCGTGGCTGCGCTCGGTTTCCCAACGCCGCTCGACAGGCACGGGCAACCCCTCGCACCCGCGATGCTCGGCAGACTCGTACGCCCGAGTTTCACGGGTGATTCGTATCAGTCGGCGTAGCGGATGCCCTTGCGGTCGGCCTGGGCCCGGACCGTCCGCGCGACCTCCTCGTCGAAGGCGTCCCCCTTCCCGGCGGCGGCCAGCCGCTTGCGCTCGGCGGCGACGAACTCGTTGCGGGCCTCGAGCAGCGCGTCGAGCCGGGCCTTGAGCTCCCGGCGCTTGGCCCGCTTGGCCTCGACCGCGGCGGCCCGCCCGCG
>JBJTPA010000277.1:0-13818 GCA_046074885.1 Planctomycetaceae bacterium | reverse complement strand
TTGCGAGCAACCGGACCACGAATATTCCGGTTGCGAGCAACCGGACTACGGGGACTCCGGTTGCGAGGCAACCGGACTACGGGCTGGCCTGCGGCTCACGCGCGAGCCCGATCACTCGACCGTCACGCTCTTGGCGAGGTTCCGCGGCTGGTCGACGTCGCAGCCGCGGTTCACCGCGATGTGGTAGGCGAGGAGCTGCAACGGGATCACCGAGAGCAGCGGGGCCAGGCAGTCCTCCGTGGCCGGGATTTCGATCACGAACTCGGCAAGCCGCCGGACCTCATCCTGCTCCGCCGTGGTCACCGCGATGATCCGGCCGCCACGGGCCCGCACCTCCTCGATGTTCGAGATCATCTTGTCGTTCGTGTGCCGCGTCGTGGCGATCACGACCACCGGCATGAGCCGGTCGATGAGCGCGATGGGCCCGTGCTTCATCTCCGCCGCCGGATAGCCCTCGGCGTGGATGTAGGAGATCTCCTTGAGCTTGAGCGCCCCTTCGAGCGCCACCGGGAAGTTGAACGTGCGGCCCAGGTAGAGGAAGTTGGGCGCGTAGGTGAAGCGGTCGGCGAGGGCCCGGATCGCGCCGTCCTGGGCGAGGATCGTGCGGGCCTGGTCGGGGATGGCGGCCAGGGCGTCGATGATCGCGGCGGCCCGCTCCGGCGACAGCGCGCCGCGCCGGCGGCCGAGCGCCAACGCCATGAGCGCGAGCACGACGACCTGCGTCGTGAAGGCCTTGGTCGAGGCCACGCCGATCTCCGGGCCCGCATGCGTGAAGATGCCCGCGTCGGTCTCGCGCGACAGCGTCGAGCCCACGACGTTGCAGACGCCGAGCGCCAGGGCGCCGCGGGACTTCGCCTCGCGGAGCGCGGCGATCGTGTCGGCCGTCTCGCCGCTCTGCGAGATCGCCAGGAGCACGTCGCGGCCGTCGACGAGCGGGTCGCGGTAGCGGAACTCGGAGGCGTATTCGACCTCCGTGGGCATCCTGGCGAGTTGCTCGAAGAGATACTCGCCCACGAGCCCCGAGTGCCAGCTCGTGCCGCACGCCGCGATCGTGAGCTTGGGCGCGGCGGCGACCCGGTCCATCACGCCCGCGAGGCCGCCGAGCTGGATCGCATGGGCCGCCGAGTCGAGGCGGCCGCGGAGGCAGTCGGCGATCGCCTTCGGCTGCTCGTGGATCTCCTTGAGCATGAAATGCGGGTGGCCGCCCTTCTCGATCTCGTCGAGCGAGAGGGAGAGCTCGTGGACCTCCTTCGTGAGCGGCACGTCGTCGATCGTGCGGACCTCGAAGCCATCGCGCCTCAGCACCGCCAGCTCGCCATCCTCGAGATAGACCACCTTGTTCGTGTATTCCACGATCGGGGCGGCGTCGGAGGCGACGAAGATCTCGCCGGTGCCGACACCGATCACCAGCGGCGATCCCTTGCGGGCCACGTAGAGGCGGTCCGGCTCGTCGCTGTTGACGATCGCCAGGCCGTAGGTGCCGGTCACCTGCGCGAGGGCCAGCCGGACCGCCGCCTCGAAGGACGGGCCGGAATCCCCGGCCAGGATCTCCTCGATCAACTGCACCACGACCTCGGAGTCGGTCTGGCTGCGGAACGTGCGCCCCTTCCCCTGGAGCGTGGCCTTGAGGGCCGAGTAGTTCTCGATGATGCCGTTGTGGACGAGGGCCACGGTGCCGGCGGTGCCGACGTGGGGGTGGGCGTTGGTGTCGTTCGGCGCGCCGTGCGTGGCCCAGCGGGTGTGGCCGATGCCGACCGTGCCGCGGCGCGGCGTTGCCGCGAGCACTGCCTCCAGGTCACGGACCCTGCCGGCGCACTTGGCCACCGCCAGGTCGCCGGCGAGGATCGCGACGCCCGCGGAGTCGTACCCGCGGTACTCGAGCCGCGTCAGGCCCTTGAGGAGGACGTCCCGGCAGTCCCGGTGACCGATGTAGCCGACGATGCCGCACATGGTTTAATACGGGCCACACTTGATCCTCACGCGCGATCCGACCCGCGGTCCGGTTGCCTCGCAACCGGATTGTGCTGTCGATCCACGGGCCGGATTCCAGTCGCGTGGCGACTGGGCCACGAGACGAGGAGATCGCGGAAGCGCGAGGCTCATGTGGGAGCCGTGTAAGGTCCGGACGCCGGCTTCGTGACCGGCCACGAAGACCCGGGTCGCCTTATAGTTTATTCGCCCGGCCGCGTCGCGATCCACAGGGCTCATGCCGCACATGACCACGCGACTCGTCCTCTTCGAAGACGCGGCGGCCGTCCACCTGCAGCCGCTGACGCTGACGCGGCCGGCCCACGACCTGCGCGTGGGGCTGCTCACGGTCCGCGAGAAGTGGATGCGGGCGCTGGGCGCTCAAGACGCCACCGGCCCGCTGCGGCCGCACCTCGAGGGCGTGTTCCCGCCGTGCAACCCCGGCCCGACGGAGACGCTGTGGATCAACGCCCGCTACCTGCCGTCACCCGCGCTCGTGGCCGCGATCGCCGGCCGTGCGGGCGGTCACGTGCGCCACGAGGACGACGTGGTGGCGGCGTGGGCGGGCGCCGACGAGACGGTGGCGTGGCTCGCCACGGGAGCGCCCGGGCCGCGCGGGCGGGGAACGGCCGTGCCGGCCGATGGCGTGCGCCGACTGCGGTTCCCGTGGGACGTGTTCCTGCTCGCCGGCGCCGGGATCGCGGCCGACGTCGCGGCCCTCGGCTGGCAGCCCGGACCCGGGCCCGGGTGGAGCGCCGCGGCCCACGTGGACCGGCCCGACAGGCTGTTCATGCATCCGTCGGCGGTCGTCGAGCCGGGCGCGGTCCTCGTGACCGACGAGGGGCCGATCCTGCTCGACGAGGGGGCCCGGGTGATGGCCGGGGCGCTCGTGCGCGGTCCGCTCGCCGTCGGCACGCACGCGACCGTGAAGATGGGCGCGCAGATCTACGGCGAGACGGTCATCGGGCCGTGGTGCAAGGTCGGCGGCGAGGTGGCGAACGCCGTCTTTCACTCCTACTCCAACAAGGCGCACGACGGCTACGTGGGCAACTCCGCCTTCGGCCAGTGGGTGAACCTCGGCGCCGACACCACGGCCTCGAACCTGAAACTGACCTACGGCCCCGTGAAGCTCCTCGACTGGGCGACGGGCAGCACCGTCGACTCGGGGCAGCAGTTCGTCGGCACGATCATGGGCGACCACTGCAAGACCGGCATCAACACGATGCTCAACACCGGCACCGTGTGCGGCGTGTGCTCGCTCATCTTCGGGGCCGCGTACGCCCCCCGCGAGATCCCGTCGTTCCGGTGGGTCCAGCCCGGCGGCATGGTCGAATACCGGCTGGACGAGGCGCTCGTCCACGTGGAACGGATGATGGCCCGCCGCGGGGTGGCGCTCACGGATGCCTACCGGCGGATGATGACCGCGCTGTTCGCCATGGGGCGTGGCTGACCCCGGGCACCCTCACCCGGCCTTCGGCCACCCTCTCCCAAAGGGAGAGGGCAGGGTGCATCCTCACTCGGTCGTCGCCGAGACGCAGACGAGTTCGCGGTCGTTCCGCGCGAAGATGCAGCCGCCCGCGAACGCCGGGTGGCTCCAGACCACCTCGCGGCCGAAGCACTCGTTTGTGGGCTCGAGGATGTGCATCCGGCCGAGTTCCTCGTACTTCTCCGGCGCGAGCCGCGCGAGGACGAGGTCGCCCGTCTCGGTGAAGATCCAGGTGCGGGTGGCGCCGGGCGGGTCGCCCGCGACGGGCTCCGCCTGGCGGACGAGGAAGGCCGTGCCGTGCGGGGCACGGCGGTCGCCGCCGGTCGTGGCAGCGCGGGTCTCCCAGAGGCGGCGGCCGTCGGCGAGGGCCACGGCCGTGAGCGCGCCCGAGTCACAGTCGCAGCCGTAGATCACGTCGCCCACGATGAAGGGCGTGGAGTTGGCGCAGTACACGGCCGACTTCGGCTCGCCCCGCCAGATGAGCTCCGCTGCGGGCTCTTTCGCGGGCAACGCGTAGAGCGCGCCGACGCGGCCGATGCCACTGGCGTAGAGCACCCGTCCCTGCGACGTGTCGGCCACCTGCGGGGCCATGATCGACATGCCATACATCGGCTTGAGCGGCTGCGACCAGAGGACGGCGCCGGTCTGCGGGTCGAGCGCATTGAGATTGTCGGCGTCCCAGATCACGAGCTGCCGCCGGCCGCCCGCCTCGATGATCGTGGGCGGGCAGTAGCCGCTCTCGCTCGCGGTGAGCGCCCGCCAGCGCTCCGCGCCGGTGGCCTTGTCGAAGGCGACCGCCACGCTCCCCGTTCCACCTGCGAGGCAGACGAGCAGGTCATCTTCCACGAGGGGATGGCCGCAGAAGCCCCAGATCGGCGTCGGGGCGGCATAGTCCTTCTTGAAGTCCTTCCGCCAGAGGACGGCGCCGGTCTTCGCGTCGAGGCAGGTGAGATTGCCCTCGGCGCCAAGCGCGTAGACCCTGCCATCGACGACCGTGGGCGTGCATCGCGGGCCGGCCGCGTAGGAGATCGAGTAGGGACAGTCATACTCGTGCTTCCAGAGGAGTTCGCCGGTCGCGGCGTCGAGGCAGAGCACCCGCTCGCTCCCCTCGAGCACGGTACGGTCATTGGGGGCGTTGGCGAGTTCGCCCGCGCGGCGGTCGTAGTCCATGAGGTAGACGCGGCCGCCCGCGACGGCGGGGCCCGAGTAGCCGCCCTTCACGGGCACCCGCCACTTCACCGGGAGTCCCTTCTCCGGGAGCGCCGTCACGATCCGACCCTCACGCCAGATCGCGTCGCGGCGGGGCCCGAGCCACTGCGGCCAGTCGTCGCCGCGGCAGGGTGCGGCCACGGATCCGGCCAGGCAGAGCGCGAGGAGCACGAGGCGGTTCATCGGTCAGGCTTCCGCGGCCACGGCCAGGT
Source organism: Planctomycetaceae bacterium (assembly GCA_046074885.1). Lineage (GTDB taxonomy): Bacteria > Planctomycetota > Planctomycetia > Pirellulales > UBA1268 > QWPN01. The sequence goes on along the minus strand of JBJTPA010000277.1, from coordinate 8,943 downwards.
CGGGAAGGTCGGCGTCCACCGGCACGCCGTCGGGCCGCCAGTCCACGATCTCGAGCTCGGCCGTCCGCCGGCCCTTGAACTCGTTGATCTTCGGCCGGAAGGCGAGGTGGAACGGCTGGCCCGGCGGCGGCAGGTGCGCCAGCCACTCGGCCGAATTGAAGGCCACGCCGCGCATCTTCGCGCCGTGCTGCACGACCTGCATCGCGAGCGTCTTGCCGCTCGCGCCGATCGCCCGCGCGGGCTCGGCGAGCGTCACCCGCGACGCGCAGAGGAGCGGCCGGCGGTTGCCCTGGCCGAACGGGGCGAGCTGCTCGAGCTGCTCGACCGCCTCGCGGGTGAGGCCGCCGAGCGAGGTCTCGCCGTCGAGCGTGAGCTGCGGCCGCCGCGCCTCCGGCGGAAGCCGGCGGTCCACCTCGGCCACGAACGCGGCGCGGAACTCGTCGATCCGGCCGTCCTCGATCGTGAGGCCCGCCGCCGCCTCGTGGCCGCCGCAGGTGACGAGGAGGTGGCGGCACGACTCGACCACGGCGTGGACGTCGATCCCCGGCACGCCGCGGACGCTGCCGGTCGCCGGGCAGCCCTCGTGGGCGCCCCGGGCGATCATCACGACAGGCTTGTGCCAGCGGTCCACGAGCCGGCCCGCCACGATGCCGATGACGCCCTTGTGCCAGCCGCGGTCGGCGAGGACCAGGGCCGCGTCGCGTTCCGGGTCGAACTGCTCGCGGGCCTGCTTCGTCGCGGCCAGCTGGAGCGACCGCTCCACGCCCTCGCGCTCGGCGTTGCGCTCGTGGAGCCACTCGGCGAGGCTCCCCGCCCGGGCGGCGTCGGCCGTGGCGAGGAGCTCGACGCCGAGGCCCGCGTGGTCCATCCGCCCGGCGGCGTTGAGACGTGGGCCGATCTTGAAGGCAACGTCCTCGCTGTCGAGCCCCTTCTTGTCGGCGATCTTGCAGAGCTCGACGAGCCTGTCGATCCCGGGGCCGCCCTTCTCCCGCAGGCACCCGAGCCCGTGCCGCACGAGGATCCGGTTCTCGCCCACGAGCGGCATGACGTCGGTGATCGTGCCGAGCGCCGCCAGGCCGATCGAGCGCAGGAGCATCTCCCGGAGCCGCGGCGTGACCTGCTTCGCGCCGGCGGCCCGCGTGGCGATCGCCCAGGCGAGCTTGAAGGCCACCGCCGCGCCGCAGAGGTCGCCGAAGGGATACGTTCCTCCGGGCAGCCGCGGGTGGACGACGGCGTCGGCCGCGGGCAGCTCGGCGCCGAACTCGTGGTGGTCGGTGATGATGAGCCCGAGGCCGAGCGCCCGGGCCCGCTCGGCCTCGGCGACGCTGCGGATGCCGCAGTCCACGGTGACGACGAGGTCGGCCCCATCCTTCGCGAGCGCCTCGAGCGACGCGGACTTCAGGCCGTAGCCCTCCTCGAAACGGTCGGGCACGTACCACGCGGGCTTCGCGTCGAGCGCCTCGAGGCAGCCCACGAGAATCGCGGTGGCGCTCATGCCGTCGGCGTCGTAGTCGCCGTGGACGACGATCTTCCGGCCGGCCCGGGCGGCGGCCAGGATCCGGTCGGCGGCCTCGGGGACGCCCGGCAGCGTCTCCGGGTCGTGCAGATCCGCCATCGTCCCCGACACAAAGGCCTTCACGGCGGCGGCGTTGGTGACGCCGCGGGCCACGAGGAGGGCGGCCATCACGGCGGGCACGCCGGCCGACCGCTCCAGGGCCGCCACCGCCGCCGGGTCGTGGGCGCGGATCCGCCAGCGCTTCGGCATGCCCCGGACTCCTGTTCCTCTTTCCGCGAGCCTCGTCGCTGACCGCGGAGAAGCGGACAGTATAGAGGTCGCCGCGACGGCCCCGAAACCGGCTATAGTGGCGGCCCGACCCGACTTCCGGAGGCCCGCATGTCGTTCGCCGACGTTCCGCTCCCCGTGCTGCCGACGAAGCCGAAGCGCGACGACGTGCCGCAGGACAAGGTGCTCTGCGAGTTCTGCACGGCGAAGTGCTGCCGCTACTTCGCGCTGCCGCTCGAGACGCCGACGACGCGCGAGGAGTTCGAGTACATCCGCTGGTTCCTGCTCCACGACCACGCCACCGTGTTCACCGAGGACGGCGACTGGTACGTCTGCGTGCACACCGAGTGCAAGCACCTCCAGGCCGACCACCGCTGCGGCATCTACGAGACGCGGCCGCAGATCTGCCGGGAGTACACGACGAAGGAGTGCGAGTACGAGGACGACTGGGTCTACGACCAGTACTTCGAGACCGCCGAGCAGGTCGAGGAGTACATGGACGCCGTCCTCGGGCCGGGCGGCATGACCGTGGGGGACGGCCGCCGCGGGAGGAACCGCGGGAAGTCGATCCGCGGCCCGAAGCCGCCGCTGCTCCCCATCGTCTGACGCCGAGCGGGGCCGCGCCATGATCGAACCCCGCACGCTCAAGGGCTTCCGCGACCACCTGCCGGCGCAGGCGCTCGCGCGGGAGCGGGTGCTCGACGTGGCCCGCCGCGTCTACCGCTCCTACGGCTTCGCGCCGATCGACACGCCGGCGCTCGAGTACCTCGAGATCCTCACCGGCAAGGGGAGCGAGGAGACCGACAAGCAGCTCTACCGCTTCACCGACCACGGCGGCCGCGACGTGGGGATGCGGTTCGACCTCACCGTGCCCTTCGCGCGTTTCGCGGCCCAGCACGTCCACGACCTCGGCCTGCCCTTCAAGCGCTACCACATGGCCGCGGTGTGGCGGGGCGAGAACACGCAGCGCGGCCGCTACCGCGAGTTCATGCAGTGCGACTTCGACACGATCGGCACCACGAGCCCGGTGTCGGACCTCGAGATGGTGCTTGTCGTCCACGACCTGTTCGCGGCGATCGGCGTGGAGCGGTTCACGATCCGGCTCAACGACCGCCGCGTGCTGGCCGGCGTGCTCGCTCGGCTGGGCCTCGCCGACCGCGCCACCACGGTGCTGCGCAGCCTCGACAAGCTGGGCAAGGCGACGCCCGAGGCCGTGGCCGGCGAACTCGCGGCGCACGGCGTGGCCGCCGGCGCGGTGGCGGCGCTCCTGGAGATGGCGGGCCTCGCGGGTCCGGCCGACGCGGTGCTCGCGCGGCTCGAGGCGCTCGTCGGCGACGCCGAGGCGGGCCGGGCGGGCGTGGCGGCGCTGCGCGAGATCGTCGCGGGCGCGGCCGCCGCGGGCGTGCCGGCCGGGCGGCTGGCCCTCGACCCGTCGATCGCCCGCGGCCTCGACTACTACACCTGCATCGTGCTCTATACCTTCCTCGACGACCTGCCCGCGCTGGGCAGCGTCTGCTCGGGCGGCCGCTACGACAACCTCGCGGGCCTCTACACGAAGCAGCCGCTGCCGGGCGTCGGCGCGTCGCTCGGCATCGACCGGCTGCTCGCGGGCCTCGAGGAGTTGCGGGGCGCGGCCACGGTCGAGACGCCGGCCGACGTGTTCCTCGTGCACTTCGACCCGAACCGGCTCGCCGACTACCTGCGGATCGCGGCGGCCCTGCGGGCGGCGGGGCTGGCGGTGGAGTTCTTCCCGGAGCCGAAGAAGGTCGGGCAGCAGTTGAAACTTGCGGCCAAGCGGGGCGTGCCGGCGGCGCTCGTGATCGGCGGCGACGAGTTCGCGGCCGGGACGGCGCAGTTCAAGGACATGGCCGCCCAGGCCGCCACGACGATCGACTGGCACGGCGACCTGCACGTGCTCGTGGACGCCGTGCGGACGCTCGTGGCCACGCTCCGCCACGGCAAGCCGGGTTGACCGGGATCCCCGCAGTCCCGTCGCTTGCGCTCCGGGCTTCCTGTCGGGGTCATTCCATCGGTTGTCAGGAAGCCCCAAGCGCCAGCGCGGGGACCGTTCTGCGAGTGACGTCCGACTCCGCGGAGCGGCAGCGTCAATGATTGAGATAATACAACCGCACGTTGAGCGCGATCTTCTCGGCGGCGTCGCGGCCGTAGCCGGCGCACTCCATCGAGTTGGCCCGCTCGAGCGCGCACGACAGGTCGTACGGCGAGAAGATCACCGCCCAGCGGTCGCCGAGCCGGATGCCCTCGAGCTTCGGCGGCGTCCGCCGCTTCCGCACCGCCAGCGGGCCGTCGCCGCCGGCCGGCTCGCGGAGCTCGACCTGGCGGATGTCGTAGCCGCCGGAGTCGGCCGCCGTGAACAGCGGGTCGTCGGCCGGGATCGGCTCGAGCGTGCGGCCCGGCAGCATCGCGGCCATCTCGGCCCGGAAGGCCGTGGCGAAGGCGGCGTTGGCGCACACGGCGTCGGCCAGCAGCGTGCCGCCGCGGTCGAGGAAGGTGGCGAGCTTCTCCCGGCGCGCGGCGTCGAACTCGAACGCCTGCCGGCCGTGCATGAACACGAGGTGGTAGTCGAAGAGCCGCTTGTCGCCGGGGTCGATCTGCGCCGGCGTGTCGTCCACGCGGACGCCGAGCTCCCGGGCCGCGGCCCGGAGGATGTTGGCGAGCGCGGCGGGCGCGGCGTCGCACATCCCGGCGTGCTTGAGCTTGGCGATCGCGATCCGGCCCCGCTCCAGCGGCTCGGCCGGGGCGTTCGCGTCGTCGGCGGGCAGGGCGAACAGCTCGTCCTTCCGCTTCACCTCGCGGTTGGTGGCGTAGGCGATCACGTTGGCGCCGATCGCGAGCGCCGCCTCGACCTCGCGGCGGACGCCCGCCGGCAGGGCCGCCCGCGAGGGGCCGCCGAGCTCCCAGAGGCAGCCGAGGCTGGGCATCGCCCCCTGGGGCATGCCGTCGGTGGGGGGCGCGTAGATCAGGCTCGTGCGGCAGCCGTACTCGACGCCGAGCAGCGGCCGCTGGAGCGCCGGCGGAACGACCTCCTCCGCGTGCCAGGCGGGATGCTCGGGGGGCAGCAGGTGGAGGCCGTACTCGGGCTCCGGGAAGATCTCGGCGACGAGCTGGCGGAACCGCGTGTCGAAGGCCTTGCTGTCGGGGCAGCAGGCCTCGGCGAAGATGAAGCCCCCCTCGTCGAGATAGCGCCGGAGCCGCGGGCCGGCGTCGGGGCCGAGGTCGAGCGAGTCCTTGCCGGAGATCCACAGCACCGGTGCCTGCAGCAGGTCCTCGCGGCCGGCCGCCGGCGTGTCCACGACGTGCCACGACAGCCCCGCGGGATAGTCCTTCTTCCAGCGGCGTTCCACGTAGTCCACGAGGTGGGCCACGTCGTGGCCGTGGCGGTTCCAGTCGGCGGCCGGGCCGTGGCGGCTCTTGGCGACGACGACGGGCCGGCGGCCCTTGGCGAGGAACAACAGCGCGAAGCTCGTGGCCACGACCGGGTCCTCGAGCCGCGGCGAGGTGAAGCGGCCGGTCAGCCTGTCCTGGACAGACACGAACATCCGCGAGCCCTCGAGGTACCAGTCGGCCTCGCCGATGTAGCGGCGGGCGTTGAACCGTCCCACCCGCTCCAGGCCGTAGAGGTAGTAGAAGAGCCACGTGGGGCCGCCGGTGCCGGGGTTCTCGGTGACGGAGAACCGCTTCCCGAGCCACGCGAGGCCGCGCTCCAGCTCCCGCGGGGCGGCCCCGCCTCCGCAGCACCGCACCGACTCGTCGCCGTCGGCCTTCGCGGCGGGAGCCCCGAGGTGCTCGGCCGTGATCCAGACGCTGGCGATGCCGGCGCACGTCATGCTGCCCGACCCCGCCCGCGTGCCGATCGTGTAGCCCCAGGAGCCGTCGGGGTTGGCGCACGACACCCAGTACTGCTGCGCGAGGGCCCAGGTCTCCTGCTTCACCCGCACGCCCGCGCGGGCCGCCTCGTGGAGCGCGAGCAGCGCGAACTGGGAGTTGGAGTTGTCGCCTGTGCCCGCGCCGTTGCCCTGGCCGTAGCTCCACGAGCCGGCGGCCTGTCCACGGTTCACCTGGGCACGCTCGAGCCAGGCGACGTTGCGCTCGAGGATCGCCCGGTCGGCCTCCGGGGAGAGCATCGCCAGGGCCAGCGTCTGGAGCGACACCGCGTAGGTGCTGTCGGGCTCCTCGCCGCGGAGCCAGGCGAGCCCCTTGCGCACGGCCGGGTCGTCGGCGCCGAGGCCGGCGTTGGCGAGGGCCAGCAGCGCCAGCCCGGTGGGGCCGGCGTTGCCGTCGGAACGCTGCGCCTCCCACGAGCCGTCGCCCCGCTGCTGGCCGACGAGCCAGCCCCGGGCCTTGGTGATCGCCCGCTCGATGGCGTCGGGCTCGAGCGGCGGCACCGCATGTGCCCACGCCGCGGGCGTGGCGGCGAGGAGCGCCGCCACGACGAGGGCGCGGCAGCGGCGGCTCGCGAACGCGTGGCTGGGAGGAGACACCGGCATCCCCGGCGCAGTGCGTGGTGGACGCCGTCGAGCCTACCACGTTTGCCGGGGTGGCCGGCAGAGCCGATACTGCGAAGGACGGGCCCGCCGACGGGATCCGCCCCGAGGAACGCGATCGTGTCCACCGCCGCCCGCCCGAAGTCGATCGACGACGTCCTGCAGGAGTTCGCGCAGCACCGCACGGTGATGCAGGAGGAGCTGCAGAAGGTGATCGTCGGCCAGAACGACGTCATCGAGCAGCTGTTCGCGGCGATCTTCACCCGCGGCCACTGCCTGCTGGAGGGCGTGCCGGGGCTGGCGAAGACGCTCATGGTCTCGACGCTGGCCCGGATCCTCGACGTGGGCTTCAAGCGGGTGCAGTTCACCCCCGACCTCATGCCCTCCGACATCACCGGCACGAACGTGCTGGAGGAGGACGAGTCGCGGCGGCGCACCTTCCGCTTCGTCGAGGGGCCGATCTTCACGAACATCCTCCTCGCCGACGAGATCAACCGCACGCCCCCCAAGACGCAGGCGGCGCTCCTCCAGGCGATGCAGGAGCGGGAGGTGTCGGTGGGGCAGGAGACCCACGTCCTGCCCGACCCGTTCTTCACGATCGCCACCCAGAACCCCATCGAGCAGGAGGGCACCTACCCGCTGCCCGAGGCCCAGCTCGACCGCTTCATGTTCAACATCAAGGTGGGCTACCCCACCGCCAGCGAGGAGGAGCAGATCCTGCTCTCGACCACGCGGTCGGAGAAGCCGGAGGTGCGCAAGGTGCTCTCGGCCCGCGCCATCGTGAACATCCAGAAGCTGGTGGGCAGCGTGGCGGTGAGCGAGTTCGTGGTGAAGTACGTGGCCCGGCTCGTGGGGGCCACCCGCCCCAAGGACGAGCACGCGCCGAAGTACGTGCAGGAGCTCGTGGACTGGGGGGCGGGGCCGCGGGCCGGCCAGTTCCTCATCCAGGGGGCCAAGGCGATGGCGGCGATGGACGGCCGCTTCAGCGTGTCGCTCGAGGACGTGAGGCGGATCGCCGTGCCGGTGCTGCGGCACCGCATCGCCACCAACTTCCAGGCGCAGGCCGAGGGCCTCACGAGCGAGTCGATCATCGAGCGGCTGGTGCGCGAGACGCCCGAGCCCGAGATCCCCAAGCTCGTGAAGTGAGTCGGCCCGGAGGGCCCGCCCCGTGGTGCGCGCGGTCGAGGAATACCTGAAGCCGGAGGTCGTGCGCCAGATCGCGCGGCTCGACCTCCGCGCCCAGTTCATCGTCCGGGGCTTCCTCCAGGGGCTCCACGCCAGCCCCTACCAGGGCTTCTCGGTGGAGTTCAGCGAGCACCGCCGCTACGCCGCCGGCTACGACCCCAAGGACATCGACTGGCTCGTCTACGCCAAGACCGACAAGCACTACGTCAAGAAGTTCGAGGCCGAGACCAACATCACGGGCTACCTCGTGGTCGACACGAGCGCCTCGATGGCCTACACCTACCGGCAGCAGCTCACGAAGCTCGACTACTCGATCTCGCTGGCGGCCGCGCTCTGCTGGCTGATGGTGCACCAGCAGGACCCCTGCGGCCTGATGGTCTTCGACGACAAGCTCCACGCCTCGCTGCCCGCCCGCTCCCGGCGGTCGCAGATCGCCCAGGTGCTCTCGGTGCTGGCGAAGGTCAGGCCCTCGGGGCGGACCGACGTGGCCCGGAGCCTCGTGCAGGTGGCGGCGATGCTCCGGCACCGCTCGCTCGTGATGGTGTTCAGCGACCTGCTCGCCGACCCCGCGCCGGTGAAGGACGCGCTCCTGCGGCTGCGGCACCGCGGCCACGACGTGATCCTGTTCCACGTGCTCGACGAGGCCAAGGTGAGCTTCCCGTTCGCGGGCATGGTCGAGCTCACGGAGCCCGAGGCGCGGGACAAGCTCGTGGTCGACGCCGACGCGGCCCGCAAGGCCTACGTGGCCGCCGTGCAGGCCTTCCGCGACGACTACAAGCGGACCTGCTTCCAGGCCGGCGTGGACTACGTGCCGATCGACACGAGCATGCAGTTCGACAAGGCGTTGATGGAGTACCTCGTCAGCCGGCGGAACCGGTTCTGACCGCACGCGGCCCGGCGATCCACCCATGGGCATCTCGTTCCTCGCGCCGGCGCTCCTGGGGGCCGCGGCGCTCGTCGCCGTGCCGATCGCGCTGCATCTCATCATGCGGCGGAAGCCGGTGCCGCACCCGTTTCCGGCCCTCCGGTTCCTCCAGCAGCGGGCCGTCGCCAACCGGCGGCGGCTGCAGATCAGCCACCTGCTCCTGCTCCTGCTGCGGGTGGCGGCGATGGCGCTCCTCGCGCTCGCCTTCGCGCGGCCGGTGCTCCGCGGCGCGGCCTGGCTGGCCGACGGGGAGTCGCCGGTGGCCGCGGCGTTCGTGTTCGACACCGCGCCGCGGATGGCGCTGCGGGAGGGCAACCGCACGCGGCTCGAGCGGGCCGCCGCGATGGCGAAGGTGCTGTTCGGGAAGCTGCCGCAGGGCAGCACCGTGGCGGTGCTCGACACCGGCGGCGGCGCGGCGGCCTTCGCGCCGTCGGTGGCCGCCGCGGAGGCGCGGGTCGAGCGGCTCCGGGCGGCCAAGCCGGTCTTGCCGCCGCCAGCCGCGATCACCCCGGCCACCCGGCTTCTCCCAGGCAGAAACAAGGCCC
>JBJTPA010000276.1:0-3470 GCA_046074885.1 Planctomycetaceae bacterium | reverse complement strand
CGGCGTCCGGCAGGTAGACGACCTTCGTCACGAAGTTGCCGGTCGTGACCTGGTCGAGGTCCTCGGCGGTGAGCTGGAACGGCACCGCGTTGTGCGCGAGATAGGCCGCGGTCCGCGGCGTCACCGGCGCCACCTCGAGCGACGGATAGAGTTCGGCGCCCTCGCGGCCGGCGATGTCGGTGATCTTGAGCCGGTAGATCGCCCCCTGCGGGAAGTCGTAGCGGCCCGGGGCCACGAGCGGCACGGAATCGAATGCCCCGGGCATGCCGACGTCCCAGCGGACGAGCATGCCGTCGGGTCCGATGAAGCCGATCTGCGACGTGGGCGCGGTGGCCGCTGCGGCGCCGTCGAAACCGCCGGCGACCTCGACCCCCGCGGACGCGAGGGCCTCCTCGTAGGACGCCGGGGCGATGATGCCGGGGCCGGGGCCCTCGACGCCGGGGCCGGGATGCTGGAGCATCGCGGCGGGGGGCAGGACGTTGGTGTGCGGCGTGGCGGTGGGCCGCAACTGGGCCAGCGTGGTGAACGGCGAATTCGCCGGCAGGTGGCAGCCCGTGAGCGTCACCGCGAAGGACACTCCGAGCCAGCGGGGCATGCGTCGAATCGCCATCGGATCACCTCCACTCCGCAGGCCGCGAACCAGCGCCCCCGGAAATGCCGGGAGCCGGCCCCGATCCGGCGTGGGCCCGGCCGGTCCGGTTCCCTACACTCGGGTCGCGGCCACGCGGGATGCGCCGCAGCGACGCTCGGGTCGCCGGGGAATCTTCGACCCCGGGCGGCCGGTTTCTTTGGCAAAATCCTCAAACTCGACCGGTCCGGGATGCCCGCCCCATTCGCCAGATTCACCCGCCTCCGCAGCCTCGCACCGCCGGTGACCTGGGCCGGCGCGGTCGCGGGACTCGTCGCGGTCGCCGCGGCACCGCCGCCCGCGGCGAGCGTCTACCGCCGCCGCATGCCCCCCGCGGTCGCGCAGGCCGGGGAGCGGACCGCGGAGGAGTCGCAGGCGGAGCGAATCGTGGCCGGTTCGCTCCTCGCGCTGGACCGCGCCGACCCGTTCGCGGCCCGGATCCGCCAGAAGGCGCGGATCGGCGACCGCGTGCTCACCGGGCCGGGCCGCTACGTGCAGGCCGGTACCGGCGAGGAGCGTCGCTACCGTTTTGAATCGCAACTGGAATGCACCACCGACCGCCGCGACGATGTTCCGCGGCCCGAGTCGTTCGAGCTCCTGGAGGTCTGCGACGGGCTGTTCGCCTGGGGCTATCGCCGCAACGGGGTCGAGCCGCCGGCGCTGTCCCGCATCGACGTGCGGCGGATCCGCGACCGGCTCGAGCAGCTGCAGCCGGGCGAGCAGGATTCGGCCGCCCGCTACCTCGGCGGCCTGCAGCGGTCGCTGTGGACCGTCCGCGAATGGTTCCGGTTCGTCTCGGCCGAGCCGGCCGACCTCGACGGGACGCAGGCCTGGCGGATCGAGGGCCGCTGGGACGCCGAGAAGCTCGCGGTGATGCTGCCCGACCTCGCGGAGGCGGCGCGGCGGCCCGGGGGCGTGGAGCCGCGGGAATTGCCCGATGGCGTGCCGTGGTGCGTGCGGCTCTGGATCGGCCGCGGCGACCTGCTGCCCCGCCGCGTGGAGTGGCTCGCGATTCCCGGCGCACGGCCGGCCGCCGCCGCCGCCGCGCCGGAGCCGATCGCGGTGCTCGACGTGTTCGACGTCGAGGTCGGCGGCCGCGTGGATCCCGCGAACTTCTTCTACAAGCCGGCGGGCGTCGGTCTCATGGACGTCACCGAGCAGCACGCCAAGACGCTGCGGACGTGGCGGCCGTAGGCCGCGGCGGGCTGTGGCGGGCGATCATCTCGATCGTGCGTTGCATCTCGCCGGAGTAGGTCATCTCCAGCGCAACTCGCTGCCCCTCGCGGGCGATCGCCGCGCAGTCCGCCGGATGATCCCGGCACCAGTCGATCACGGCGTCGAGGTCCGACAGGTCGGCGGCGACGGGCACGTAGTGGCGGCCCGGCACGAGGCGGTCGTGGTACCACTGCCGGTAGCCGCGGGGCGAGTCCACGCGGATGACGCAGCAGCCGTAGAGCAGCCTGATGAACAGGTTCGAGAACGCGTTCGAGTTGCCGTCCACGTCGATCGCGAACCGGCGGCAGCACCACGACCGCTGCGGCACGAACTCGCCGAGGATGCCGGCCGCCGCGTAGCGGGCCTCGAGGCCGGCATCGACCAGGCGGCCGCGGGCAATGCGGACGTCCACGGCGTCGGGTCCCGAGCGGGGCCGGTCCCGCAGCCGCAGGCAGAGCGCGACCCGCTGCTTGAGCCCCGGGGCCGCGGGCTCGAGCGGGTCGGTGACGAACTCGCCGATGCCGGTCGGGCTGCCGCGCCACACGATCGCCGGATCGCGATCCGCGAACGGCGCCGCCGCGCGGCCCGCCCGACGCTCGCGCTCGTAGCCGCGCTTCGTGACGAAGCCCCGGTCGGGCACGAGGATCGTGTCCCGCCAACACGTGCAGAAGCCGAGCACGGGCCCCTCGCCGGGCACCGAGTCGCCGACGTCGGCCCGCCAGTCACCATCGGGCACGGCCGGGTCCGAGAGCAGGCGAACGAAGATGCCGACACGCCGCAGCAGCGTGGAAAAGCCCTCGCGAGACCGCGCCCAGTCGCGGTCGATGGCGAGCCGCTCGATGCGGCCGCGCCGCTTCCGCACATCGACCGACCGATTCCACGCCGCGTCCTCGCCTGCGCGGGCGACGATGCGGATCCGCGGCCGCGGGAACCCACCGGCGACGTGCCGGGCGGCCCACCATTCGAGGACCGGCAGTTTCGCGCCCGCGAGCACGCGGTGCACCAACTGCGAGTGCCGGGGCGAGAGGTCGAAGCGCACGGCACGGAACTCCGGGGCAGGGCGATGGACACGGAGGTATCCGCCGCGACGGACGATAGTCGGGGCCGCGAAAAATCAGCAACCCTTCGCGGCCGCCGGCCAGCCGGCGGCGACGAGCCGCACGGCGGCGTCGATGGCCGAGAGCATGCTCGCCGGGTCGGCGGCGCCCGTGCCGACGATGTCGAGCGCCGTGCCGTGCGCGACGCTCGTCCGCACGCGCGGCAGGCCGAGCGTGACGTTCACGGCGCGGTGCATCCCGAGGAGCTTGACCGGGATGTGGCCCTGGTCGTGATACAGGGCCACGACGCCGTCGAACTCGCCGCGGGCGGCCCGCAGGAAGAGCGTGTCTGCGGGCAGGGGGCCCGTCGCGTCGAGGCCGGCGGCGCGGAGCTCGTTCACCGCCGGGGCCACGAGCCGCGGCTCCTCGTCGCCGAACAGGCCGCCCTCGCCGCCGTGCGGGTTGAGCGCTGCCACGGCGATCCGCGGCCGGCGGCCGAGCAGCGCCGCGAGGACGGCCGCGAGCCGCGTTCCCGCCGCCGCGATTCCAGACTCCGTGAGCCTGGCGACCGCGGCGCGGAGCGGCTCGTG
>JBJTPA010000275.1:0-5410 GCA_046074885.1 Planctomycetaceae bacterium | reverse complement strand
ACTTTGGGAAGCTTGTCCTCGCGCGCGCCGTGCGGTTTGGCCTTGAGGAGTGGGTGTTTATCCAGGGCGGGTGGACCTTTGTGTTTGACGGGTCACCCCCCCCCCCCCCCCGGCTTTTTCGCGGCCATGGCGGCCTGGAGCCGCGCGACCGCCTTCACGCGGATCCGCGACACGGTGCCCTCGCACACGCCGAGCACGTGTGCGATCACCACCTGGGTGCGGCCCTCGAGGAGGAGTTCGACGACTTTGCGCGACCGCCCGTCGAGCGCGTCCAGCGCGTGCCGCAGCCGCTCGGCGTCGGCGGCAGCCTCCTCGGTCGCCTCAGGTTGCTGGTCCGCTGCCCCACCCGCGGCGTGCCCGCCGTCGGCCGACCGACCCGCCCGTCGCACGAAGGATGACGAATCATCGCTCAGTGGCCGCTCCCGCCGCTCGCGGCGCTTCCGCGCGCGGGCCACGTCGCGGGCCCGCGACCGGGCGAGGCAGCGGATGTAGGCCCACCCGTCATCCACGGCGCCGCCGGTCCGGGCGGCGTCGAAGTCGCCCACGCGTGCGAACCCTGTGCCGGCCGCATTGGCGGCGGTGGCATCCTGCCCGAGGCGGGCGAGATGCTCCACGACGAGGGCCCAGGCGTCGTCGCGCGCGCCGGGATCGCGGATGCCCCGCCGCGCGAGCACGCTGGCGACGAGCCGTTCGAGCGGCAGGCTGATCCGGGCCACGAGGGCCGCGAGCGCGTCCGGGTCGTGCCCCGCCTGCCAGCGCTCGATGAGCGGGCCCACGCCCTCGCCGATGGGCGACGCTCCAACGTCGCGTGCAGCATGCTCGGCCGCCATGCCGTCTGCCCCCACGTTGAACTGAAGGCCGACATCGTGGCGACCACGGTGGCACCGTTGGTCAGCGATCCGGATGGAATTTCCAGCGCGTGGAGTGGTCGCGCGCAAGACCCCACCGCCAGACAGCGTGTTACCTTTTAGGGGGGCGTCGGAGTTGATCGACCAACCGAGGAGAACGCCATGCCCACGAGCCTCCCCGCGTGCGCGACCCACCTGGCCCGGGCCGGCATCCGCCACCACCTCGACGCCACAGACGCCGCCATCCGCCTCGTCTTCGTGACCCGTCACTACGAGAACCCTCGCGGCGAAAAACTCGCCATCGTCCGGCTCGAGACGTCGGACGGCGGCAACCGCCTGCGGGCCTCGATCGCGAGGGCCTTTCCCGTGACGGACGACCCGGCGGCCGCCTGCCTGGCTCTGTGTCGCCTGGCGGCGGACACGCCGCTCGTGGGCGTCGAGTACGACGCCCACGGCGAGGGCCTGCGGCTCGTCGCCGAGGCGGCGGTGGAGGACGGCCGCCTGACGCAGCGGCAACTCCTCGCCCTCGTCGACGGGCTCGTGGAGGCCGCCGAGGCGTGGCACGTGGGCCTGCGGGACGAGGCACGCCGCGGCCGTCGCGTGCGCCGTGCGGCCTGACCGCCCCGCGTTCAAAAAAACACGGCGGGGGTATACTACTCCCGCGGTTGGTTTCAAATTGACCATTCTCGGGCGCCAAGTGCGTCGCGCCCAGTTCCGTACACGTGCGCGCGCAGAAGCGTCGTCATGTGTACGATGCCACCGTCGAGTGGCGACCAACCGTGCCGAAGCCGCTTCAAGAATGCGGCCGTTCGTGAGGTTCCACGGTGTCTGGCTCCTGACGGTCGCGGCCGGGGCGACCGTGTCGACGCCACGTCTCACAACTTTGTCGTCGTCGATCTCACCCCCAGCATGCCACGAAACTTCGCCCGTCACGAGCAATTCCTCCGCATCTTCGCCCTGCTCGAAACCCTCTCCACCGCCCGTCATCCGCTCGACGACCAGACGCTGATCGCGGCCCTCACGGACCGGCTCGGCCTCAAGCACCTGTCGGCCCGCACGCTCCACCGCGACTGCGACTTCCTCGCCGCCTGCGGGTACCCGATCGACCACGTCCCCGTGCACAACGCCCGCAAGCAGGGCTGGCGGCTCGACCGCGAGGCCCTCGCCGCCCGGCAGATCCCGGCCGAGCCGCTGACGCTGTTGGAACTGGTCGCCTTCACGATCGGCCGCGACCTCCTGCGGCCGTTCGAGGGCACCGTCCTCTGGACGGGCATCGAGTCGCTGCGGCACAAGCTCGAGCGCAGCCTGCCCCCGGAGATGCGCGAGAGGCTCATGTCGGCAGGCGACGTGTTCCACGTGGCCGACGGCTGCCCGTCACGCTACGCCGCGCGGCCGCGGCTGATCTCGACCTTGAGCACGGCGATCACCGACCGCCAGGAGATCGACGTGACGGTGAAGGCCGAGTCGGGGGCGACGAGCGGCCACCGTCTGCAGCCGCTGCGGCTCGTCATCGAACCGCCCCGCGTCCGGCTGCTCGCGCTCGAGATCGAGCCCGCGGGCGACCCGCCGGTGCTCATCGACCTCGAGCGGATCGAGACGGTGATGCTCCGCGACGCGACGTTCGAGCCGCCGGCGATCGACGTGGCCGCGACGATCGGCCAGGCGGTGCCCCGGCCGTGACCGGGCCCTTGATCCGGTTGCCTCGCAACCGGATGGGTCCATCGCTCCACGCCGGATCCCGGTCGCGAGGCGACCGGGCCACGAGCCCGCGGGCACGCGAGGCTCGCGTGCGGGCCGGTCAGGGGGCTCCCGCGCCTTCCCGCTCCACGTCGCGGACGTAGCGGTGGCACTGGACGCACTTCATCGTGACGTCCATCCAGCAGAGCACCGCCGCGTCGAGGTTCTTCTCCCTGGCGGCCCGCCGCAGGCCGTCGCAGGCCCGCCGGAACGCCTCGCTGTGCCGCGCGTAGTCCTCGGTCTGGAGCACCTGCCAGCTCGCGTCCTGGCTGACGAGTTCCAGTTGCTGCGCGCCCTTGCCGATGAGGTCGTAGTCCTCGAGCGACAGGCCCTCGAGCACGGTGGCGGAGTGGGCGAGCTTGGCCCGCATGAAGCCCGCGGGCAGCGCGGCGCCGGGAACGGGCGGCTCCGCGGCCGTCATCAGGCCGACGCCCGCCGCGACCGCCGCCGTGGCGACGGCCGCGAGCGCGAGCCCCCGCCACGGCCGCTCAATCCAGCCCGAGGTCCTCGTTGTAGCCTTCCTGGACGACGGCATTCTCGTTCCTTTCGTGGGCCAGCAGGTGCCCGCAGAAGTCCTCGAAGTCGCGGCCGGCCCGGTGCCACGACGCCTGCGGAATATCGGGCACGGCCAGCCGTTCGATCAAGGCGTCGAGTTCCGCGAGCAGGCGGGGATGCTCGCGGACGGCCGCCGCGGCGGCCGCCGTGAGCCGCGGCAGCCGCGTGACCGACTCCTCGAGGAAGCCGCCCCGCTCCTCCTGGAGGAAGTGGGACGCCAGGTGCCCCCGCAAGCCGTCGAGCGCCCGGCGGGCCGCCTCGGGGCCCGCCGCGAACGCGTCCCGCGCCGCCACGATCCGCTCGTGCAACTCGCGATGCTGGGCGAGGATGTGTCCGAGGATCACGGGATCGGTGCGGTCGGGCATCGCCATCGTGCGGACTCCGGACGGTCGCGGGCTCGGGCGCGTCCGTTCGTGGCGGCTCGAGGCGACCTCGTTTCCGTCCCGTTCCTTCGAAGCGCCTCGAGGACACCGGAACGGTACGCTGGAGGTGGCGGCGGCGGCGAGCGGCCGCCGGGCGCCGCAGCGGCCGCCGCGGACACTTGCGATCGCCGCGACCCGATGGGTGAACCGATGAGCGCTCCGTTCCCGCCCCCGCGCGACGCCCCGCGGCCGGCCCTCCGCCTGCCGCCGGGCCGCGACACCTTCGAGGCCCGGGGCGTGCTCGTGGGCACCGGCCTCGACCTCGCCACGCTCGGCGCCACCGACCGCACCGGCGGTGCGCCTTTGGTGCTCGATCTGCCCGAGGGGGGGCTGGCCGTGCTCTTCCGCTACGGCGCCATTGTCACGTTCGCCGCCCCGCCGGCCGCGGTCGCGGCCTGCCTCGCGCGGATCGCACCGCACGTCCGCCAGCCCTTCCCGCCCGCCGAGCAGGAGACGGAGACGCTCGACGTCCGCCTGGACCCCTCGACCCGCGAGGCGATCGAGGGCAACACGCTCGTGCTCGCCGACGCGTCGCCCGAAAAGCTCCTGCTCGTGGCCGACATCGTGGCCAAGAGCGTGTCGCTGGCCGGCCACGAGCGCAACATCGAGCGGCAGTTCGAGCGGATCGAGCCCTTCGCGACGAGCATCGACCTGCGGGGCCGCGGCGGCCGGGCCGCCCGCGAGCTCCTCCAGCACCTCGGGGCGGCGCTCCTCGCCGAGCACCGCGTCGTGGCCGGGGCCCGCGTGGACGAAGCGCCCGAGCTGCTCTGGGACCACCCGGAACTCGAGCGGCTCTGGGCGCGGGTCCGCGACGAGTTCGAGATCCGCGAGCGGTCGGCGGCGCTCCACGCCAAGCTCGCCCTCGTGTCCCGCACGGCCGGCACCGCCCTCGACTACCTCCAGGCCGCCCGCTCCCTCCGCCTCGAGTGGGCCATCGTGGGCCTGATCGTCTTCGAGATCGCGATCACCCTCGTGCAATGGGCGCTGGGCGCGAGCGGGCACTGAACGCGCGGCCCGCCGTCCTGACCCCATGGGGCGGCAGGTTTTCCAACCTGCCGAATGCGGGCCCCTCGCCGCCGCGCGTGCGGGTTGGAAAACCTGCACCCACAGGTTCATGAGGTGGCCCATCACCCACGGCCTGCAGCCGTTCGGCTATAAACGCGGCACTTTCCCAGGAGCGACCCATGCCGATCCGACGTCTTCTCTGTGCAGCATTCGCCCTGCTCGCGGCATGCCCCGCCACGGTCGCCCAGCAGGTCGACGTGGAGGAGTTCACCCTCCCCAACGGCATGCAGTTCCTGCTCGTGCCGCGGCCCGACCAGCCCAACGTGGTCAGCGCCGGCTGGATCGCCAAGGTCGGCAGCGTCAACGAGCGGCCCGGCATCACCGGGATCAGCCACTTCTTCGAGCACATGATGTTCAAGGGCACCGACACGATCGGCACCCGCGACCCGGAGAAGGACGCAAAGTACCGGGCCGAGCAGAAGGCGGTCCGCGACGAGATCAACCGGATCGTGTGGACGCGGCAGTACGACCGGTTCCTCAAGGGCGAGATCGACGACCCCTGGAACCCCGCCAACGACACGCAGGACCTGCGGGTGCTGCGGGCCCGGCTCGACGAGCTGATCAAGGCCCAGCAGGGCCGTGGGGCGGGGGGGCCCCAGGCCGCCACGATCGTCAAGGACGAGTTCGACCAGGTCTACACGCGGGCCGGCGGCAGCGGCATGAACGCCTTCACGAGCAACGACCTGACCTGCTACTTCATCACGGTCCCGTCCAACAAGCTCGAGCTCTGGGCCTGGATGGAGAGCGATCGCCTCAACGGGAGCGTGTTCCGCGAGTTCTACT
>JBJTPA010000274.1:0-8385 GCA_046074885.1 Planctomycetaceae bacterium | reverse complement strand
CTTCGCGCTGCCGCAGTCGCCGCAGCTCTACAAGCAACTCCTCATGATGGCGGGCTTCGACCGCTACGTGCAGGTGGCGAAGTGCTTCCGCGACGAGGACCTGCGGGCCGACCGGCAGCCCGAGTTCACGCAGCTCGACGTCGAGATGTCGTTCGTCGAGGCCGACGACGTGATGGGCGTGATCGAGGGGCTCGTGAAGCGGACGGCCCGCGAGATCCTCGGTCTCGACGTGCCGCTGCCGCTCCCGCGGCTCACCTGGGACGAGTGCATGGAGCGGTTCGGCCACGACGCGCCCGACCTGCGCTATGGCCTCGAGATCGTGGACCTCACGGCGCTCGCCGGCGAGAGCGACTTCCGCGTGTTCCGCGGTGCGGCCGAGAGCGGCGGCCGGGTCCGCGGCATCCGCGTGCCGGGGGTGGCCGGGAAGTTCTCCCGCAAGGATCTCGACGAATTGACCGCGGTGGCCGTCGAGGCCGGCGCGAAGGGGCTCGTGTGGCTCAAGGTCGAGGCCGACGGCTCGTGGAGCGGGCCGGTGGCGAAGAACCTCGGCGGAATCGCCGACCGGCTCAAGGCCGCGCTCGGCGTCGAGCCCGGCGACCTCGCCCTGATCGTGGCCGACTCCTTCGAGGTGACGTGCAAGGCCCTGCACACGCTGCGGAAGCGGCTCGGCGCGCAGCTCGGCCTCTACGACGCGAACGCCATGCACTTCTCGTGGGTCGTGGACTTCCCGATGTTCGCGAAGGACGCGGAGACCGGGGGCTGGGCGTCGATGCACCATCCGTTCACGGTCCCGCGGCCGGCGGACCTCGACCTGCTCGAGACCGACCCGGCGGCCTGCCGGGCCGTGGCCTACGACCTCGTGATCAACGGCTCGGAGGCCGGCGGCGGCACGATCCGGATCCACGACGGCGCCACGCAGGAGAAGGTCTTCAAGCTCCTGGGCATCTCGCCCGAGGTGGCCCGCGAGCGGTTCGGCTTCCTGCTCGACGCCCTGCGGAGCGGTGCCCCGCCGCACGGCGGCATCGCCCTGGGCATCGACCGCTGGGTGATGCTCTTTGGCAAACTCGACAGCATCCGCGACGTGATCGCCTTCCCGAAGACGCAGAAGGCGAGCGACCTGATGACGGGCGCCCCGGCGCCGGTCGAGACGAAGCAACTCGTGGAGCTCGGCGTCCGCGTGGTCGTGCCCCCGAAGCCGGCCTGACGTGCGGGGCGGGATGGTACCTGCTCCGTGACACCCGCTCGGCACTGCCCACACCCTTTCGCCGGACGCTCGCTCCGCCCATCCTGGGCTCCTGCTGCACGGCCCGGCTCGGCATCCTGCCGACCGTGCCTTGGCCGGCCTCCGCCGGCTGGTCCGCACCCGGCCCTCCGGGCCTGGCGCATGCTCGCGTGACATCAGGAAGCCCCAAGCGCAATCGCGGGGACAAAACGCGTCGAACCTCCGAGAGGAATGCCAACGGCCCGCAGTCCCGTCGCTTGCGCTCCGGGCTTCCTGGAGGCGACTGGAGGCACTTCCGGGTAGAATGACCTGCTGTCGCGGAAGGGCGGCTAGCTCAATTGGTCAGAGCACCTCGTTTACACCGAGGGGGTTGGGGGTTCGAGTCCCTCGCCGCCCACTGATCGTCTCGTGACGGCGGTCGGGAGTGCCGACCATCGCCCATCGGTAGTCGTCGTCGAGGGCGATGATCCAATAGTTGCCCTCGCGGGGCACCGGCACGAGCGCGGCGAGGCCGCCGAACCGTACCCGCAGCGGGGCGTTGCCCGAGCAGGGCACTGGCTCCGCGGGGTACACTCGCCAACGTCACCCTCGACGCCCGCACCCTGCTGACGACCGAGGACGCCCGTTTTCGCTGCTGGAAAACCGATGCACTGGCTCCACCTGGCGATCGCGATCGTGGCCGAGGTCGTGGCCACGAGCTTCCTCCGGGCGAGCGCGAATTTCACGAAGCCGCTGCCCAGCCTGGTCGTCGTCGGCGGCTACGGCTGCGCCTTTTACTTTCTCTCGCTGACGCTCGACAAAATCCCGGCGGGCGTCGCCTACGCCGTCTGGTCGGGCATCGGCATCACGCTCATTTCCGCGATCGGCTGGGCCTTCCTCGGCCAGGCGCTCGACGCGGCCGCCGTCGCCGGCATGGCCCTCATCGTGGCGGGCGTCGTCGTGATCAACCTCTTCTCCCGCGCTGCGGCCCACTGACCATGCTGCGGACCGCGCTGATCGTCGCCGCGGCGTGCGTCATGCTCGTGGGGGCACGCGCATGGTCACAGGACAAGCCGGTGGCGTTCGTCGGCGCGGAGGTGCTGCCGATCTCCGGGCCGGCCATCCCGGCCGGCACCGTCGTCGTGGCCGCGGGAAAAATCGTCGCCGTGGGGCCGGCCGCATCCACGCCCGTGCCGGCCGACGCCGAGCGGATCGACTGCGCCGGGAAGGTGATCATGCCCGGCCTCGTCGACACCCACAGCCACGTCGGCGGCGGCTGGGGCGGCGACGCGAGCGGCCCGATCCAGCCCGACGTCCGCATCCTCGACTCGATCGACGTCCGCGACTCGGGGTTCCGCAAGGCGCGGGCCGGGGGGCTCACCACGCTCAACGTCATGCCGGGCTCGGGCCACCTCGTGAGCGGCCAGACCGTCTACTGCAAGCTGCGGAAGGCCGGCACGATCGACGACATGCTCATCCGCGACGCGACGGGCAGGGCCCTCGGCGGCCTCAAGATGGCCAACGGCACGAACTCGCAGAAGGAGCCGCCCTTCCCCGGCACGAGGTCGAAGTCAGCGGCCCTCGTGCGGCAGAAGTTCCTGGAGGCCCGCGACTACCGCCGGAAGATCGAGGCCGCGGCGGACGACGCGGCGAAGCGCCCCGACCGAAACCTGGAGATGGAGGCGCTGCTCGACGTGCTCGACGGCCGCGTCGTGGTCCACCACCACGCCCACCGCGCCGACGACCTGCTCACCGTGCTGCGGCTGCGGGACGAGTTCGGCTTCAAGGTGGTGCTCCATCACGCGAGCGACGCCTGGAAGGTGGCGGGCGAGCTCGCGAAGGCGAAGGCCCCGTGCTCCGTGATCATCGTGGACGCGCCGGGCGGCAAGATCGAGGCGATGGACATGTCGCTCTCCACGGGGGCGGTGCTCGAGAAGGCGGGCGTGCCCTGCGCGTTCCACACCGACGACCCGGTCACCGACTCGCGGCTCTTCCTGCGGTGCGCGGCGCTCGGCGTCCGCGCCGGCATGTCGCGGGAGAAGGCGCTCGAGTCCCTGACGCTCGCGGGGGCGACCATGCTCGAGCTGGGCGACCGGATCGGGTCGCTCGAGCCGGGCAAGGACGCCGACCTCGTGGTGCTCTCGGGCGACCCGCTGGCGCTGCGGACGAAGGTGCTCCAGACCTGGGTCGAGGGCCGCAAGGTCTTCGACCGCGACGACCCCGAGGATCGGCTGTTCGCCGTCGGCGGCTACGGAGCCGGCCGCGACCAGCGGGCCCACGGCTGCTGCACCGACGGTCGGCTCGCGGAGACGAAGTGATGCCTATCCGACGCCTCCCGCCGGCGATTCTCGCGCCGATCGCGCTCGCCCTCGTCGCGGTCGGGCCGAGTGCGCGGGCCGCGCCGCTTGCGGTCCGCGGAGACGTCGTCCACACGATGGCCGGTCCGGCGATCGCCGACGGCGTCGTCGTGATCGAGAACGGCAAGGTCGCCCGTGTCGGTCCGGCGGCCGAGGTGGCCGTCCCGCCCGACGCCCGCGTGCTGCGCGGCAAGGTCGTCACGCCGGGCCTCGTGGACGCCCACACGGTCGTCGGCCTCACGGGCTGGCTCAACCAGGAGCAGGACCAGGACCAACTCGACAAGGGCGACCCGGTGCAGCCCGAGCTGCGGGCGTTCGACTCGTACAACCCCCGCGAGCGGCTCGTGGAATGGGTCCGCGGCTTCGGGATCACGACGATCCACACCGGCCACGCCCCCGGCGCGCTCGTCTCCGGCCAGACGATGGTGGTGAAGACGGTCGGCGAGACCGTCGAGGCCGCGGCGCTCGAGCCCGTGGCCATGGTGGCCGTGACGCTCGGCGACGACGCTCGGCCGGGCGACGGCAAGAAGTCGCCGGGCACGCGGAGCAAGGCCGTGGCGATGCTGCGGGCGGAACTCCTCAAGGCCCGCGACTACATCCGCCGCCGGGGCCTGGCCGACCCGGAGAAGAAGGCCGACCGCGACCTCCGCCGCGAGGTGTTCGTGGACGTGCTCGACGGCAAGCTGCCGCTGCTCGTCACCGTCAACCGCGCCACCGACATCGACGCCGCCCTGCGGATCGCCGCCGAGTTCGGCGTGCGGATCGTGCTCGACTCGGCGGCCGAGGCCTACCTTGCGACCGACCGCATCAAGGCGGCCGGCGTGCCGGTGATCGTGCACCCCTCGATGCGGCGGGCCGGCCAGGGCGAGACCGAGAACCTCTCCTTCGAGACAGCGGCGAAGCTCCGGGCCGCGGGCATCCCGGTGGCCCTCCAGAGCGGCTACGAGGGCTACGTGCCGAAGACGCGGGTGGCCCTCTTCGAGGCGGCGGTCGCGGCGGCCAACGGCCTCACGACCGAGGAGGCCCTGGCCGCGATCACGATCGACGCCGCGAAGATCCTCGGCGTGGCCGACCGCGTGGGATCGCTCGCCCCGGGCCGCGACGGCGACGTGGCCGTCTTCGACGGCGACCCCTTCGAGTACACGACCCACTGCTCGGCGGTCGTGATCGACGGGAACGTCGTGAGCGAGTCGCCGCGGTAGTTGTGTGTACGCCTCCCCCGCGCGGCCTAATCCGGCTTCGGGGATACCCGCGCCCTGCCCACAACGGTAGGGGAAGGCGAGGGGCTGCCCATAGCCCTGAGAGCCGGCCTGTGCTGGCAAGCGCAGCCAGGATGGCGCAGCGCAGACAGCACGGAGTGAGCGGAGGGCACGATGCCCGGAGCGAACGTCCGGCGACGGGGCATGGGCAGCCCCGAGCCGGGGCGTCAGAAGCAGTCGTTGCGAACCTCCTGCGCGATGAGTTCCTTCAGTCGCTGGATCGCCTGCTGCTCGAGGGCCTTGGCGTCGCACCAGAACTGCCGCAGGTCGGTCCGCCACTCCGCGTTGGCGATGTACTGGTCGTAGCGCCACAGGGCGTCGAGCCGGCGGCTGAGCTCGTGGACGAGGTCGTGGTCGTGGTCGGAGCAGCCGGCCGTCTCTCCCATGTGGGCCAGTTCGCGTTCGGCGGCAAGAAACATGGAGGCATCTCCTCGATGGTGGATGTGGGGTGCGGGATCGATGCGTGACTGCGGACGTCGCGGGTCCGCCGCCGTGCGGGCCACGCGGCAACGGTCGTGATGCCGCCCGACGCCGGCAAGCGCGGGCCGCAAAACGGGCCGGTCGCGGCGCTGGACACCTGGCGAACGGGGCGCGCCCCTTGGGGGCCGGTTCCCGCGGGCATAGACTGAGGCGGGGCTCGACGAGCAGGCACGCCATGCACGACGAACGCGACGACCGGCACCGCGGCACCGTGGGATTCTTCGAGTCGTTCGACTCGGTGGCCCATCTCCTTACGACCCCCGCCGCGACGGCCCAGCGTCCCGGAGCGCGGCCCCCGGCCGTGCCAGCCTCGACGGCCGATGCGACGGCGCCCGCGGCCGGGCCCGGCGTCCGCCCCATCTACCGCCCCGCCGTCCGCCGGCCGATGGCGCTCCTCCACGTCGTGGACGACGGCCGCGAGGACGGCGAGGTGGTGCGGCTTCGCGGCGACCAGGCCGTGATCGGCCGTGCCGAGGGGGACGTCGTGGTCCCGCACGACCTGCTCATGTCGCCGCGGCACGCGCGGATCGAGCGGCTGCCGCAGGGCGGCTGGCGGCTCGAGGATCTGGGCTCCGCCACCGGCACGTTCGTGCGGGTGGACCGCGCCCGGCTCCGCCACGAACGGACCATCCAGGTCGGCGCCACGAGGCTGCGGTTTCACGAGGTGGACGTCACGGAGGCCTGGCTCGTGGAGCTCGCCGCGACGGGCGCGGGCCGACGTCACGAGTGCCTGGCGCCGCTCACGACGGTCGGCCGGGCCGGCTGCACGGTGACCATCGACGACCCGTTCGTGGACGACGTCCACGCCGAGATCCGCCGCGGCCACGGCGGCTGGCGGATCCGCAACACCGGGGCCAACGGCCTGTGGGTGCGGATCGAGGAGCCGGTCGAGCTCCACGGCATGGCCCAGTTCCTCTGCGGCGAGCAGCGGTTCGTGTTCGAGCCCCTCGCCTGACGGCCCTCAGCCGGCCGCGAGCCAGTCGGGCAGCCGCCGCACCCGGCCCTCGCGGTCCACGCACACGACCGTGGTCTCGCCCGTCACCAGGATCCGCGTCCCGCGGACCACCTCGTAGGCATGCCGGATGTGCGCCGCCCCCACCTTCTCGACCCGCGTCCGGAGGAGCAGGAGGTCGTCGTAGTCGGCGGGCGCGTGGTAGTGCACCGCCGCCTCCGACACCACCATGAACAGCCCCGCCTCCTCGAACTCGCGGTAGCTCCGGCCGGCCGCGCGGAGCATCTCGGTCCTGCCCATCTCGAAGTAGGTGAGGAAGTTCGCATGGTGCACGCGACGCTGCCCGTCGGTCTCCTGGTAGCGGACGCGGATCTCCATCTCGTGCACGGCTGACATGCGGCGGTCTCGCGGAGGGTGGCGGGGCCGGAGGGCGGTCGTTCGTTGACCCGGGGGCCCGACGGACTCTATCTTTTCAGCGACGGTTCGGGCAGGTGGCGGCGGACCGCCCGGCCGCGTCGCAAGGGAGCAGCAGCCTCGTGAGCCTCGGCGAGTCCGGATCGAGCGGCGTCGGCTACGCGACCGCCCGGGGCCGCAACTGGCCGACGCTCCGCCAGTTCACGGTGTTCCTCGAGAACCGCGTCGGGCAGCTGCTCGAGCTGGTGCGGCGGTTCGACGGCTCGCGGGTGCGGATCGTCGCCCTCTCGATCAGCGACTCCGGCGAATGCGCCTTCGTGCGGTTCCTCCTCAGCCACCCGGAGCAGGGCCGCGAGATCCTCGAGCGCGCGGGGCTCGCGATCATCGAGAGCGACCTGATCGGCGTCGAGCTGCCGGACGACACGCAGCCGCTGCAGCGGATCTGCACGGCGCTCCTGCAGGCCGAGGTGAACATCATCCAGGCCTATCCGATCCTGGTGCGGCCGCGGGGCCGGCCGGCCGTGGCCCTGATGGTCGACAACACCGAGATGGGCCTCGAGACCCTCTCCGGCAAGGGCTTCACGATGGTCACCGAGGGCGACCTCGGCGAGCTGGAGTGAGCCGCGACCGGCTCACTCGAACATGTCGTGCGGCACGGCGGCCAGCTGCCGCACCACGATCTTCTGCACCGTCTCCCAGGCCACGGCCGTGATCGTCACGGTGCCGTCGGCGGCCCGCGTGGCGAACAGGCCGTGCGTGCCCTGCGACCAGCGCCGGTCGAAGAACTCGGGGAGCATCACGCTGCCACCGGCGAGATGCAGTTCCACGATGCCGCCGGCGAGGTCGCGCTCGGCCCAGAGCCGGGCCACGAGCTGGGCGGTCGGGTTGTCGCCGGTGCCGACGTCGATCGTCGGCTCGGCTGCCCAGGTCTGGATGTCGGGCAGGGCGGGGGGCGGCTCGGCCGCGGGTGCCGCCACGAAGTCCCAGGTCGGCTCGTCCGCATCGCCGTCGGCGCCGCCGGCCGGCGCGGGGGCCGCCACGTCGAGATCCGGCAGCAGGTCCTGCGTCGCGTCGACCGTCTCCTCGCCGTCGCCCGCCGCCGGCCGATCCTCCCCCGGGATCACGATCTTCACCCCCGCGGCGTCCCCCGCCGGATCGGGAATCTCGAGCGGCGCACCGCACTTGCTGCACTTGCCGCCGCTGCGCCCCGCCAGGGCGCGGTCCGCTGCGATGCGATGACCGCTGGGGCAGTAGAAGACGATCTTCCCCCCCTCGATGCGCGGCGCTCGGCCGGCCTGCGGCGCAGCCGGCCGGCGCCCACCGCTCACCCGCGTCTTGTCGTCGTCGCTCATGGCGGCCGTCCG
This sequence comes from Planctomycetaceae bacterium, assembly GCA_046074885.1. Lineage (GTDB taxonomy): Bacteria > Planctomycetota > Planctomycetia > Pirellulales > UBA1268 > QWPN01. The sequence continues at coordinate 358 of JBJTPA010000274.1, read as the reverse complement.
TGAGGGGCGGGGCGTGGCGGCCGGCCACCCCCGCAGGCAGTCTACCCGCGCGGCGGCGACTTGACGGCCCACTCCGCCCGCCGGACACTGCCGCGACCACCGCCGGGCTTCGCCGCCGGTGCCCCGCCGCCGTCCCCGGGACCGTGCGTCACCATGCCCATCTCCGTGGTCTGCCCGGGCTGCAAGACCCGCTTCGAGGTCAGCGAGAAATACGCCGGCAAGACGGGCCCGTGCCCGAAGTGCAAGCAGACGATCAAGGTCCCGGAGGTCGCCGTCCAGGCGGTGACGATCCACGAGCCGGAGGCCCCGGCCGGGAAGTCGTCGGCGTCAGGACGGCCGCCGACGGCCCCGATCCGGC
>JBJTPA010000273.1:0-4351 GCA_046074885.1 Planctomycetaceae bacterium | reverse complement strand
GTCTTGGCCATGCCCGCGAAGCCCCCCTCGAAGGGCTCGAACCGCTGCGGCGCCCAGCCCGTCACGTGGCAGGAGAGGCACTCGGGGTCGAAGTCGCGCCGCGGCCGAGCCTCCTCGAGCGTCGTCAGGGCGGTGGCGTGGCCCGAGCCCTCCCAGACCTCGAACGCCTTCTCGTGGCAGTCCTTGCAGGCCGCGCTGCCCGCGAACCTTCGGCCGGTGGGATGCCGCAGCGGCACGAGGCCGAGCCCCTGGAAGCCGAGCGACTCGAGCTTGCTCTGGTAGGTGCCCAAGAGCGCGATCATGTCGGCAGATTCGCCCCAGCGGGCGTCGAGCGGCAGCCGCTGCGTCCGCACCTGCTTGCCGTCGCCGCAGAAGCCGATCACGACCGCGAACATCCCCTTGTGGCCGAGTTCGAGGAGGAGGCCGCCGCCGGGGAGCTTCCGCGGCTCGAGCGGCGGCTCGTCGGCGCCGCCCGCCGTGGCGACCACGTCGAACTGCGGAAACTTCGCCGCCAGCGCCAGCGTCTCCTCCGGCTCCGCGAAGCAGAGCAGCACCTGGTGGTCGCAGCCCGCCTTCGCGAGGTCGGCCGCCACGGGAACGAGCGCCTGCGCCGCGGGCATCACCTCGACGTCGGTGTTCTTGATGCCGGCGGCCGCCTTCGCCCCGAGCACGGTCGTGACGCCGATCTTCAGGCCCCCGGCCTCCACCACGCGGAACCGCGGGGTGATGTTGGCGTCGAGGTCGAGCAGGCCGACGTTGGCGCTCACGTAGGGCGTGGGGCGGTCGCCGATCGGGGCCACGGCGGCCACGAGCTCCTCGGCCGGCAGCCGCAGGTCGCCGGGCCCGAAGCCGACGGCGTCGTAGCGCATCCCGCGGAGGCCGTCCACGATCGACTGGAACTTGGCCTCCGTCTGTCGGCCGAACCGCTTCACCTGCCCGCCGATGTCGAGGGGCACGACCGGCCAGCCCGAGTTCTCGAGGGCCCGCAGGAAGTTCTGCCGTCGGCTCAGCCCCCCCTTCTGGTTCTCCTTGCCGGTGCAGCCGCAGGGCTCGATGTAGCCGTCGAGCTCGCCGGTGACCACGAGCACCGCCCGCGGGTCGGGCCAGTCGGCGAAGACGGCGCCGTTGCGCTCGCGAAACGTCTGCACGACCGCGTCGGGCGTGTCGGGACCACGATCCGGCGGCGCCGCCGAGGCGGCCGTGACCGCGAGGAGCGACGCCAGAATCGCCGGGCACAGGCTCGCTACCCGATCGCGCGATGCCCCCAGGAAGCCCGGAGCGCAAGCGACGGGACCGGCGCGAGGAACATCGTCAACGCTCGACGGACGGTGGAGGCTGGCGGGCATGGGCGGCTCTGCGGGGCGGGTGACCGGTCAGGGCCCGATCGCGACGCAGACGGGGATCGTCAGGGTGGGTGCGTCGGGGTGGCCCGTGTCGAGCACGATTCTGCCGGGCGGCCCCGACTCTGAACAGAGACGATTCGCGGGCCTGCTGCCCGGCGGGATCGCGATCTCCAGCGGAATCCGCAGGCTGCCGCCGCTCCCGACGGGCCGCGGCTCACCGACCGTCACCACGAGCGACCCGGGCTCGACCTCCCGGACCACCGGCCGCACGTCGGCCGCGTGGGCACCCCGGGCGGTGATGAACAGTTGCGTCGTCAGGCCGGCCCGCCCCGAGACGGTGCCCAGCACGAGCGTCTGCCGCGCCGAGTCCCAGCCGGGCCCCGCGAGCGACAGGTCGCCGCCGACGACGCCCGCCAGCGGGATGTCGGCCACCACCTCGCCCCCCATGTCGAAGGTCACGGTGACGATCCGCCGCAGCCTGCCGATCGGCAACCCGGGCTTGAGCTCCACGTCCACGCGGAAGCCCCCTGTGGCCGCCTCCTCGTCCGCCACGGCCTCCGCGTCGAGCGGCGCCGTCGTGACGGCGAACAGCGGCTCGGCGTCGTCGCCGTCGATCACGGCCGAGCGCACGGTCGGCGGCGCCTCGCCGAACGTGAACACCGTGGCGGAGGCCCGGCCCCCGGTCCCGGCGGCGATCCGCGGCACGACCAGTTCCGGCGGCACCGCCTTCCAGGTCGGCACGACGGTGCCCTCCACCACCAGCGCGATCTCCGGCCGCCGCGGATCGTCGGTGAGGATCGTGACCTGCTGGCGGAACGGGCCGCCGCCCCCCTTCCCCGTCCACTGCACGGTCACCGGCGCGGCCGAGCCGGGCGGCACGACGGCCTTCGCGTCGGGCCCGTCGCCGTCGGCCCCGCCGAGGTCGCCGATCGTGCACGAGCAGCTGCTCGCCCCGCGGGTGAGCGTGAGCGGGCCCACGCCCCCGTTGCGGATCGTGAACGCGTGGCGGCCCTTGGCCCCCGTGCCGACCGTGCCGAAGGCGTGCGTGGTCTCCTCGATCTCGGCCCGGGGCGCGGCCACGTCGGGCCGGGCGCCGCCCGGCCGGAAGCCGCCCAGTTGCCACGGGCGCAGCGTCGCGTCGAGCGCCGCGGTGCCGACGCCCACCCCGCCGCCCATCACGAGGGCAAACGCCGCCACCTTCCACGCTTGAGGACCGCGCACCGCCATGCCGTCGCCGCTCCGCTGCCGACCGCGCCGCGCGGCGCGAGCCGCCGGCATTCTAGCGGCCACGACGCGGATCACCGCGCGGGGCCGGACCGCGGACGCGTCATGGCCCCGTGTCGTCGGCCGGGCCGAACATCGCCGGATCGAGCGACGCGAGGCCGGTCAACTCCCGCAGGCCCACCGCGTCGGCCGCCAGCGTCGTCACCTCGGCCAGCACCCCCGCGCCGATCTCGGCCGGGGTCGGCAGCCGCTCGATGCCGGGCATGTCGGCGACGGCCGCCACGGGGGCCGCGTTGCCCGGCCGCGGCGCCTCCCGCCGCCAGAACCCGCCAATCGCGACGACCGCACACGCCACCGCGGCCGCGAGGCCGCCGAGCGCCGCGCGGAAACGCGCCGGCCGGCCCGCCGGTCGCGAGGGCCGCCGCGCTGACTCCACGGCCACCGCGGCGAGCACGCCGTCGTGCAGCGCCGCCGAGAACGGCGGCCGCTCCGCGCGGGCCTCGCGGCGGAGCGCGGCCACGATCCCCCGCCCGTCGTCCCGCCGCGACCGTCCGCCATGTGCGTGGTCACCCATGTGCGATCCTCCCTTCGGTCGCCGGCGCCACCGGCCGCAGGGGCAGTGTCACCGGCGGCGCCTTCCCATCGGCGGGCTCGAGCGCCGACGCCAGACGTCGCCGCGCGCGAAACAAAAGCACCTTCACCGTGGCCGGCGGAGCACCCGCGCGATCTCGGCCACGGGCAGGTCCTCGGCCGTCCGCAGCCAGAGCGCCGAGAACTGCCGCTCGGGAAGCTCGCGGGCCGCGACCGCCCACAGCCGCGCCGACTCCTCCCGCGCGGCCGCCACGGCCTGCGGGTCGTCGCGGCCCGCGGACCGGTCGGGCGCCGCGCGGGACGTCTCGCGGGCCGTCCGCCGCCGCTCGGCCCGCAGGTGGTTGAGGCACCGCCGCCGCGCGATCGCGAGCAGCCAGGTCGCGAACGGCCAGCGGGGATCGTGGCGGTCGAGCCTCGCGAGCGCCCGCACGAGCGATTCCTGCGCCACGTCCTCGGCGTCGGCGCAACTGCCGCCCCGCCGGGCGAGGAGCCGCGCCGCGTAGTCCACGACCGCCACCTGGTGGCGGGCCGCGAGGGCCGACGCGCTCGCCGCGCAGCCCCCCCGCGCCCGTGCCACCAGGTCGGCGTCGTCAGAACTCGTCGTCACGCAGCGCACCCTCGGACTTCTTGCCGCCGCCCTTCTTCATCGGGCACTCCGCCGGGCACTTGTCGCAGCCCTTGCACCCCTCCGTGCCGCAGCCGCAGCGGTCGCCGCAGGGGCAGCCGCCCTTGCCGGCCCCCTTGCCGCCGTGGGCCCGCATCCAGTCCTTCTGCTTCCGCTCCCAGCGCTCGGCCATCTTGTCCATCACCGCCCAGACATCGTCGGCCGAGGCGTCCCACGAGACCATGCAGGTGGAGCCCTCGGTCCTCGTCTCCAGGCCGTCGACGAGCTTCATCGCGGCGGCCTCGTCGCCGAAGCGGAGCCGCCCAATCGCCTCGAGCCCCTCGACGACGTCCTCCGCCTCGTCGGCCGCCTCGGCGGACTTCATGTCGAGCTTCGCGCGGTAGAAAGACCTCCCCTCGCTCTCGCCCATCGCCACGCGGAACGACCGCCCCTGCCTGAGGACGGGGCACTTCGTGTCGGGATCGACCGCGGCCGCGCGGGCCACGAGGATAGAGCCGGGCCGCACGCGGCCGTCAAGCGGGCCGTCGCCGTCGGCCGACTTCGCCTCGCCGTCGAGCACGTCGAGCGC
>JBJTPA010000272.1:0-21010 GCA_046074885.1 Planctomycetaceae bacterium | reverse complement strand
GATCCCACCGGTCTCCCGGACGAGGTACCAGGTCTCGTCGTTGAGGATCATGTTCACGAGGATGTAGCCGGGATAGAGCTTCCGCCAGACCACCCGCTTCTTGCCCCCCTTGAACTCGGTGACCTGCTCCTTGGGCACCACCACCTCGCCGAACCAGCGGTCCATGCCCTGCAGCGAGATGCGGCGCTGAAGGGCCTCCCGGATCGAGTCCTCCCGGTTGCTCTGCACCTTGAGGATGTACCAGTGGTGCTCGCCGACCGGAACCGATGGCTCGGCGCCGGCCACCTCCACGGGACGCGCATTCTCGTCGCCCGCGAACGGGTCGTGCACCTCCACGGGGCCGTCGTCCTCCTCGTCGGCCGGGGGAGCCGCCGCGGTCGCCGGGGGCAGCGCGGCCTGCTCGGCGCCATCGAAGGGCGCGCCGGGACCGCCTGCGGCCGATGCCGGAGTCTCGTCGTCGAAGTGCACGGTCATGGGACGCTCCCGCTCAACCGATCCGGAAGATGTTTCGGAGCACGATCTTCCAGAAGATATCGTACCCCGCGAGGATGGCCGCCAACGCGAAGATCAGGAAGATGATCACGGCCGAACTGCGAAACACCTCGTCGCCCGACGGCCACGACACCTTCGCCATCTCGGCCTCGACCGCGATGAGGAACTCCGCGAACCACGGCACGTTCACCAGGCGGAAGGCGAACCAGGCCCCGGCCGCGAGCAGGAGGCCGGGCACGAGAAACCGCAGCACGCCGTAGTCGGCATCCCCGCCCAGGCCGGCCGGCACCACGAGCGGCAGGAGCGACGCCGACCGCCACACGCCGATCCCGATCGCCACGGCGACCGCGGCGAAGGTGACCTGGCGGGCAAACCGCCCCTGGCTCGGCTTGTACACGGAGGCCCGAAAAAGCTCTCCCCAGAGGCTTCCGTTCCGTGCCGAGTTGTCCTGGATGCCTGCCATGTGGATTCCGAGGTCCGTCGTTCGCGGGAGACCGCGGCGCGCGACGCGCGCCGCGGCCCGCTCCATGCAGGGGCGGCGGGGATCGAACTCGCAACCTCTGGTTTTGGAGACCAGCGCTCTGCCAGTTGAGCTACGCCCCTGTGACGCCGCGGCCCGGGAGGGCGGCGGCCGCCGAAGACGGTGTATGGGTCGGGTGGTACTGCTCCCTTGGTCAGTCGAGGATCTTCGTGACGACGCCCGAGCCGACGGTCTTGCCGCCCTCGCGGATGGCGAAGCGGACGCCGTCGTCCATGGCGATCGGCACCATGAGCTCGACCTCCATCTTGACGTTGTCGCCCGGCGAGCACATCTCCACGCCGCCGAGCAGCTTCGTCGAGCCGGTCACGTCGGTCGTGCGGAAGTAGAACTGCGGGCGGTAGCCGGCGAAGAACGGCGTGTGCCGGCCGCCCTCCTCCTTCGACAGCACGTAGACCTCGCACTCGAACTTCTTGTGGGGCTTGATCGACCCCGGCTTGGCGAGCACCTGGCCGCGCTCGATGCCCTCGCGGGCGATGCCGCGGAGGAGGCAGCCGACGTTGTCGCCCGCCTGCCCCTTCTCGAGCAGCTTCTTGAACATCTCGACGCCCGTGACGGTCGTCTTCTCGGCCTTGTCCTTGAGGCCGATGATCTCGACCTCGTCGCCCACCTTCACCTCGCCCCGCTCGATGCGGCCCGTGGCGACCGTGCCGCGACCCTCGATCGAGAACACGTCCTCGATGGCCATCAGGAACGGCTTGTCGAGTTCGCGGACCGGCTCGGGGATGTAGGAATCGACCGCCGCGAGCAGGTCGGCGATGCACTTGTTCTTCGCCGGGTCGCTCGGGCTGTCGTAGGCCGGCTTGCCGGCCCCGCGGATGATCGGCACCTCGTCGCCGGGGAAGCCGTACTTCGTGAGCAGCTCGCGGATCTCCATCTCGACGAGGTCGAGGAGCTCCGGGTCGTCCACGAGGTCCACCTTGTTGAGGAACACGACGAGCGCCGGCACGCCCACCTGCTTGGCCAGGAGGATGTGCTCGCGGGTCTGCGGCATCGGGCCGTCGGCCGCGCTCACCACCAGGATCGCCCCGTCCATCTGGGCGGCGCCGGTGATCATGTTCTTGATGAAGTCGGCATGGCCCGGGCAGTCGATGTGGGCGTAGTGCCGCTTGTCGGTCTCGTACTCGACGTGGCTGACCGCGATCGTCACGGTCTTCGTCTCGTCGCGGACCGTGCCCCCCTTGGCGATATCGGCGTAGCTCTTGGCCACGGCGAGGTTCTTGGCCGCCTGGACGGCGACGAGCGCGCCGGTGAGGGTCGTCTTGCCATGGTCGATGTGACCGATCGTGCCGACGTTGACGTGCGGCTTGGTCCGCGTGAACGTGTCCTTAGCCATCGTTGCTCCTGTCTGCTCCTCGGAGGGAAAAACTCGGGAAGTGGGGAATCGAACTGGTTCGTGCCGCGGCGTCGCTCGCGGGAGAGCTGCTGAAGGGACTTGAACCCTTGACCTCGTCCTTACCAAGGACGTGCTCTACCAACTGAGCTACAGCAGCGGGGTGTTCGGGATGTGTGCCATGCAGGGGTGGGGGAAAGCGGGTAGAGGGAATCGAACCCTCGTCTTTAGCTTGGAAGGCTATTGCTCTACCATTGAGCTACCCCCGCGACGAACAGCTCCGGAGTGCGGTCACCGCGCCGCCGGGGCGGCCGGAGGGACTGGGGAGTGCAGGATTCGAACCTGCGAAGGCAGAGCCATCAGATTTACAGTCTGACCCCTTTGACCGCTCGGGAAACTCCCCGCTGGGCGTGGCGCGACCGGACGCGCGTGTGGTGGTTTGCTCGTGTGTCGCTCGTTCGCCGTTCTCTCGTGGGTGGGTGTGCCGCGCGGTCTCCGTCGCCGCCCGGACGGCCGCGGGCCGGGGGCCGCGGCGGCCTGCGTCCTGAGCTAGCGGCGGGAGTTGAACCCACAACCTGCTGATTACAAATCAGCTGCTCTGCCAATTGAGCTACGCTAGCGGCCGTTCGCTGCCGCGAATCGACCAAGTGTACGGATTCGAAACCCCCGTGCAAGCCGCCCCCCCCGGGCCGCGGCGCAACGAGTTTGCCGGTTTTTCCGGGCGTTCCGCCCGCAACCGCGGGCCGTCAGGCGAACCGGAGGTCGAGCATCGAGAAGTCGTCATTGAAGTCCTCGCGGCCGGAGACGCCGCGGATGCGGGAGAGGAGGGAGTCCATCGGGTTCTCGGTCCCGCTCGGCTTCGCCGTCAGCGCCTTCATGAACTCGGCGAACGGCCACATGCCGCCGTCGGGGAGGTTGATCTCGAACGCGCCGTCGCTGTAGACGAACAGCCGTGATCCCGCCGGCACCCCGATCTCGCTCGCGACGAACTCGAGGCCTTCCACGGCCCCGATCAGCGGGCCGTCGGACTCCAGCAGCCGGGGCTCCGCGCCGGGCGCCAGGAGGAGCGCCGGCGGGTGCCCGCCGCCGGACCAGCGGAGCCTCCCCGTGGGCCGGTGGTGCACGCCGTACCAGGCGGTGAAGAACATGTCGTTGTGACGCTCCATCGGGAACGCCCGGTTGAGCCCCGCGAGCACGGCGGCGGGATCGTGGAAGTCGGTGGCCGGCAGGGCCTCGCTGCGGATGGCGTTGAGCGCCGACACCGAGAGCAGGGCGGCCCCGACACCGTGGCCGCAGACGTCGAGGAGGTAGACGGCGAAGTGCTCGTCGTCGAGGGCGTGGTAGCCGAAGGCGTCGCCGCCGAGCGAGGCCGATGGGATGAACCGCCAGTCGGCCCGGATCGGCCCGTCATCCCGGGGCGGCGGCAGCAGCGAACGCACGTAGCGGGCCGCCGTGGCGACGTCGTCGGCCAGGATCTGCCGGCTCGCCTCGAGCGCCGCGAAGGCGTCGTTGCGTTCCTGGAGCGCGACGTAGCCGCGGGAGTGGTGGCGGATGCGGGCCACGAGCTCCAGGCGGTCCGGCAGCTTCACGATGTAGTCGTTCGCCCCGCGCGCGAAGGCCTCGGCCTTCACCTCCGGCTCCTCCTTCGTGGAGAGCACGATGATCGGCACGTCGCCGAAGCGGTCGTCGGCGCGGAACCGCCGCACGAGCTCGAGCCCGTCGATCCCGGGCATCACGAGGTCCTGGAGGATCACCGTGGGACGCACCGCGGCGGCGGTTTCCAGGGCCGCGGCGGCGTCCCCGCAGAAGTGGAAGACGAGCCCGTCCTCGCCGGCGAGCATCCGGCGGACGGCCTCGCCGATGATCGGCTGGTCATCGACGAGGAGGACGGTGACCCCGCGGGGCGCGGGCATCGGCGGAGCGGCCACGATCGGCGGGGTTCCCGGGGCGCGGGCGGCGGCGGCCCGCCCGCCGCCGGATGCTACCACGGCAGGCCCCGAAACGAACCGTGCCGTCCCGGGCCGCGTAGGAATGGATGGCGGTTTTCCGCCGGGGCCGAGCGGCCCGCCTCGCCGGCCCGGGCGAACCGCCTCGCGACAGGAACCCTGCAACAGACAACGGGCGGGAGGAAGGGGCGGGTGCGGCCATGGTCACGCGCGACAGGCTCTCGGTTCCGGCGGGCCCGGCCGATCCGGGCGGCTGCGACACGCACACCCGCAGCTGGCGGAAGTGGTGCCCGGGCCTCGACAACGATCTCCTCACGCTTCGCGAGGTGCTCGCCACGCTGCCGGCGGCGCCCCCGCAGGCGATCCCGTGGATCGTGCGGCTGTTCGAGAATCCCCGGGGCTGGCTGCGGCTGCACGGCGCCGTCAATCTCGCGAACCACGACCGGATCCACGTGCTGCTCGGCCGCGGACTGCTCGACCAGGACGAGGCCTTCGTGATCGGGTTCACGATGGGCAGCACCAAGGCCGTGTCGCGGCTCGAGGGGGCCTTCTTCAAGTACGTCGTGTCGCACGTCTATCCGCCCCCCTACCGCATCCCGCCCCGGATCCTCGCCGCCTACGACCTCGGCCTCGAGGCGGGCCGCGAGATGTGCGTCCGCGACCTCCACCTCGCGCTCCGCGACGACATGCTCGACCGGCCGCTCGGCGCGGTGCGGCGGGAGGTGGGGATCGACACCGAACGGCTGCGGGACTTCTACGCCCGCGAGCGGGCCGCCCTGCCCGACACGCCGACGAGCGCGCGGCTCGACGCGGCGCTGCGGGCGCCGCGGCCGCACTTCCACGCCGCCACGGCCCCTGGGCGGTGAAGCCGGTCCGCGGGTCACGCCTTCGCGCGCTTCGGCCGGCAGGCCGGCGGCTCGGCGAGCGAGAACACGAGCACCTCTTCGCCGGTCACCGTGGAGATGTCGTGGTGCACGCTCACGAGCTTCACGCCCGTGGCCTGCTCCACCAACTCCCCGAGCCGGGGCCGTCCCGTGGCCACCATGTGGGCCCGGACCTGCTTGAGCAGCGACCGGCCGTTCCCGTTCCCGTTGCCCGCGGCGTCGCCGTTGCCGGCGCTGTCAGCGCCGGGAGCGTCGCCGACGGCGGCCCCGTCGCCGCCCGTCGCCTCGTGCCAGGGGGCGATCAGCTGGCGCTCGGCCGGCGTGAGCACCCCCTGGAGGCGGACGACGAGCAGGTTTCCGAGCAGGTGCGCGTGGATGTCGCGCGGGCCCCGCCCGATGAACTCCTGCTGGAACCGGGAAATGCCGTCGCAGACGGCGGCTTCGATCTCGCCCTGGGACTTCATCGTCAGCCCCCGGTGCGTTGGCGGTCCTCCATCCGTGCGCCGGCGGCGGCCGCGCGGCCGTCGCCGTTGCCGCTGCCGTTGCGGATCCGCTCCCAGACCTCGCGGCGGTGGATCGGCATCCGCGTGTCGGCCTCGAACCCGAGTCGGACGCGGCCCCCCTCGATCTCGAGCACCGTGATCTCGAGCGTCACCTGGTCGTCCTCGGGCCTGCCGATGACGACGCTCTCACGGTTCTTCCTGGTCAGCACCAACATGGGTCACTCTCCTCTCACCTTCCTCATGTGCGGGTCCATCCGGGATCGGGTCAGGCGGCTCCGGTGCCGCCCGCGGCCCTCGTCCGTTCGAATCCGTTGGCATGCACGTGCGCATTGACGGGCACCCCCAGGGCCGGCAATCCCCGGCCCAGCAAGAACAGGTCCACGTCGGGGCTCGTGGTGAACGTCTTGAGCACGCTGCCGGCCGCGACATCGACATGTGCGATGGCTCCCCGCAGCTCGACGCCGGTCCGGCGGCGGACGTGGCCGATGAGCGAGTCGAGCGAGTGCTCGAAGAGGTAGCGGTGGAAGTCGCGGATCCGCGCCGAGCCCTCGGCGTCGCGGGCCATGCGCCGCTCGGCCGCGGTGAACGACTCGTGGAGGCTGACCACCATCCAGTCGCCGTCGGCCACGATCGTGACGGCGGTGGGCGCGCGACCCAGCAGGAGGTGCTCGAACGTGCCGGCGGCCTGCGCCACTTGGCGGGCGACGCGGTGGGCGGAAGCGGGAAGTCGGTGCATGATTCTCGGGGCGTCGCGGGGGGACGGGACATCCGGGACACAAACGAAAAAAGCCGGCGGGAAAGAACGCCCGAAGGCACTCTCTCACGCCGGCTTACGCTGCGACGGACCCCCCGGCACCGCGGCCGGGCTGCCCCTCGACTCGTCTTCCGTCGAATCGACCGCACGGCCTGCGCCGCGCGGGTTTCCCGGGCCTCGACGGCCGCCCAAGGCGACTCCGCTGCCCGGGAACGCGGAAAGTATATTGGGCAAACTGGGTAACGCAAGAAAAATTTTTGGTCTGGGCAACTTCCGTAAAAATGCCCGGATCACAGCGCCTGATCCGTGCCGCGACTCTTCGCGGCGGCGCGTCGCGGGCCGCCCTCGCGACGGTCGCGGCACAGTCCGCGCAGGGTCGCCACGCTCGCGCGCCGGAGAACGAGTCAAGGCCGCGACCCCGCCGCGCCGAAACCAGCACTGCACGCGACACCCCCCACTCGGTGGGGGGTGCTCTCGCGGCGAGGGTTCCGGCGGGTGCGGCGCCGGTGGCATGACCGACTCGGTCCGCCGCCGGCGCCGGCTCGGCGGCCGGCATTCCCGGGGCGCACGCGCAATGGACAGGTCGCAGGGCGAGATCGAGGCCGCGGTGTGCGACGCGGTGGCCCGCTTCCAGCAGGAGTACATGGGGCGGGGCCCGCGGCACGTCCACGCGCATCTCGTGGACAACCGCCTGTTCGTCCACCTCGAGGGGGTGCTGACCGCGGCCGAGCGGCGGCTGCTCGACGGCGAGGGCGCGGGCAACGGCCGCGGGGCCGACCTGCTCAAGCAGCTCCGCAGCCACCTGGTCCTCGCCGGCCGGCCCGTGCTCGAGGCACTCGTCCGCGACGCCGCGGGCGCGCAGCCGATCAACGTCCACCACGACATCAGCCCGGTGACCGGCGAGGAGGTGATCGTGCTCACGCTCGCCTCCGCCCCGGCCACCCGCGACCGGAAACGGAGGTGACGCCAACGCCTCCCTGCCCCACGCGACGCGGGCTCATGCGTCGCACCGTTCCCAGTCGGTGGCCGAAGGCGTTCGGCCCATCGAACCGCCGGCGGCGCGGGGGCCCCGCGACGACCCCCGCCCGCCGGCGGCATTTTTCCCGCGGCGGGATGCGGATCGACGGCGTCGATGATCGCGAACCGCAGCTTGGCGTGCGCCGCACCGAGCGCGGCCACGGCGTCCGGCAGCCGCGGGTCGGCGGCGTCCCAGCCGAGCAGGCCGCCGCACAGTCCCGTGTCGGAGCCCTGCGACTCGTGCGTGGTCGGCAGCGAGCCGGCACGGTCGAGCTCGACGAGCACCTCGTCGGGCGGTCCGCGAGCGGTGCATTCGAGGCCGGCAGCGACCCGCACGCGATGTGCAGGACGCTCACGAACGGCGCCGGGATGATGGTCGCCCAGACCTGGATGGTGCCGAGCCAGAAGTCCGACGTCATCGACTACATCCGCGAGACGTCCCTCAAGGACCGCAATGAGAAGTAGTGCGCGGCCGTGACGCCCGATTACCTCGCGGGGCTGCCCCGGGGGGAGGGCCGCGGCAGGGCCTGGATCCTCTACGAGCTCGACACGCTGCGCGCTGCGGCGTTCTGGACGGGCGAGACGTTCATCGACTGGGCCGGCATCAACTTCGACGGCCGCCATGGGGCGCACCCCCGCGTGGCCGGCGACGTGCAGGCGCGGCTGCCGACCATGCCGGGCTGGGCCGACCCGGCGAGCGGCTCGTTCGTCGATCCGCGGCCGGTCGGCCGCGACGGAAAACCGTACGGCGCGCTGCACTGAGCCGCATCACGCCGCGAAGCCACGTCAGTCGGCCGCCACTCGATCCTCGCGCTGACGTGATCACCTCGTCTCGTGGCCCAGTCGCCTCGCGACTGGAATCCGGGCCGTGGGTCGACGGCGAAATCCGGTTGCGAGGCAACCGGACCACGGGTTGGCCTGCGGCCATACATCGACATCACACCGGCGAATCATGCCCGCGGATCAAGTGGAGGCCATATCAGTCGGCCGGATCGGCTGGCTCGCCCAGCCGGTAGCCCTGCCCGCGCACGGTGTGGAGGATCGTCGGGGATCCATCCCGCTCCAGCTCCCGACGAAGGCCATGCACGGTCACGGTGATGACGTTCGTCCAGGTCGCGGTCGGGTCCCGCCACACGGCCCGGGCGAGCGCGTCGCGGGAGACGACCGAGCCGGCGTTTCGCACGAGGTACTCGAGCAATTCGAACTGCCGCGGCTGCAGCCGCAGCGGCCGACCGTGCCGCCGCGCGAGGCCCCGACGTAGGTCGATGACGACGGAATCGATCGCCAGCATCCCGAACCTCCGGACAGGGTCGCGCGAGCGGGGCAGCCGACGGGCCTGATCTCGACGGGTCGGCATGCGCGACGTTCCTGCCGGCGTGTCGGGTGGACGCCCGGCAGCGGTGCAAGCCGCGTGCCGTGGTCACGACGGGGCACCACACAGACCGAAGTCCCGGCCGCCCCGCGCGCCGCCCGCCAGGCGGCGCGGCAACAAGGACAGAAACTGTCCACTGGAGTCGCCGACACTGGTCAGCGACTGTCCAGCGCCGGCGGGTGGACGGTCCGGGCCGGACCGCCGCCGTTCGGAACGCGACGCGGGCCGCATAGACTGCGAACTCGGCTCTGCGAACCCTCGCGCCGCGGGAAGGTCGTCGATGCGTGGCCCGGTCGTCTGGAAGATCGCCGCCCCGATGTTCGGGCTCGGGGTGCTGCTCCTCGGGCTCGGGATGTTCGCGGCGTGGGAGATCCACGAGCGGCAGCAACTCACCTCCGAGATGGTGGCCCGCGAGGTGGACGGCATGGTGGCCGTCAGCGAACTCCACATCACGATGCGGGAAATCCGCTATCAGGTGAACCTGTTCCTGCGGACTCGGCTCCGCCGGCACCTCGACACCGTCACGGCGCTCGAGGCCGACGCGGAACGGCAACTGAACGAGGCGGCGGCCCTCATCCGCGACGTGCCGGAGGACCGTCTCATCGCGGAGGTCGGTGATGCATACCGGAGTTTCGTCAGCCGCTTCCACGATCTCGTCGCCAGGCTGTCCGTTGATGACACGACTGCCGATGTGGCCCTGGCTCCCACCGACGCGGCTGCCATGTCGGCGCTCTCCGACGACCTGCTCACGAACGACGTCCTGCGGCCGTTGCACGACAGCCTGAAATTGAACCAGCAGGTCGTGCAGCGGATGGATGACGCGGCACGGGCCCAGGCGCGGCTGCTCATGGCCGGCTTCCTGCTCCTCGGGCTCTGCGGTGGTCTGGCGGGACTGCTCGTGGGCACCGCGATCGCCCGCGCGGTCGGCCGTTCGCTCGTGCAGCTGACTGTCACGGTGAGGGACGTGGCCGGCAGGCTTCCCGACCCGCCCGCGCCCGTGACCCTCACGCACAGCGGCGACCTGTCCGGCATCGAGGCCAGTCTCGCGGAGATGGAGAAGGGCGTCGTCGCCGTGATCGAGCGACTCCGGCGCAGCGAGAACGAGCTGCTCCGTAAGGAGCAGCTGGCCCGCGTCGGCCAACTCGCCGCGGGCCTCGCCCACGAGCTCCGCAACCCGCTCACGCCGATGAAGATGCTCGTGCAGGCGGCGATCGAACGCGGTGACGGCGGGCTCGGCGGCCGGTCGCTCGACGTGATCCACGCCGAGATCAGCCGCATGGAGACGGCGATCCAGGCGTTTCTCGACTTCGCGCGGCCGCCGCTGCCGGCGCCGAGCCCCATCGACCTGCGGGAGGTCGTGTCGCCGACGCTCGACCTGATCGCCGAGCGGGCATCCCGCCAACGGGTCGAGATCCGGTCGCGGCTGCCGGCGGACTCCGTCGTCACCGCCGTCGATCGCGGGCAACTCCGCCAGCTCCTGCTCAACGTGCTGCTCAACGCGATCGAGGCCATGCCCCGGGGCGGCGTGCTCGAGGTGTCGCTCGACCGCCGCCGGCTGGACCCCGGCCGCACGTCCGCCCGTGGGGACGAGGACGCGGGGAATTGGATCGCGCTCACCGTGTCGGACGAGGGTGCCGGCATCCCGGACGACCTGTTGCCGAGGGTCTTCGAACCCTTCGTGACCACGAAGGAGTCGGGCACCGGCCTGGGCCTGCCGGTCTGCAGCCGGATCGCGGCGGATCACGGCGGCCGCATCACGGCCCGCAACCGGGCGACGGGCGGCGTCGAGGTCGAACTGCTGCTCCCCGCCACCCCGCAGGCCTGATCGCGGTCGCCGCCATGCACACACTTCTCGTGATCGACGACGAGCCCAGCATCCTCTACACGCTCGCGGAGACGCTCGGCTCGCCCCAGCTCGCCGTCACCACCGCGGGCACCGCCCGCGAGGGCGTCGAGGCGGTCCGCGCCAGCCGGCCCGACGCGGTGCTGCTCGACGTCCGGCTGCCCGACATGTCGGGCCTCGAGGCCTTCCGCGCCATGCAAGCCATCGATCCGCGCGTCCCCGTGATCATCATGACGGCGTTCACGACGACGGAGACGGCGATCGAGGCGATCAAGCAGGGCGCCTTCGAGTACCTCGTGAAGCCGCTCGACTACGCGCGGCTGCAGGACGTCGTGGACCGGGCGGTCGAGGCGAGCCGGCTGAACCGCGTGCCGGCGCTGTTGCCCTCCGAGGCGGAGCCGGCCGCGGAGGCCGACCGCATCGTGGGCAACTCCGTGGCGATGCAGGAGGTCTACAAGGCGATCGGCCGCGTGGCGGCCCACGACGCCACGGTCCTGATCCTGGGCGAAAGCGGCACGGGCAAGGAGCTCGTGGCCCGCGCCATCTGCCAGCACGGCGGCCGCCGCGAACGGCCGTTCCTCACGATCAACTGCGCGGCGATCCCGGAGACGCTCCTCGAGAGCGAGCTCTTCGGCCACGAGCGCGGCGCCTTCACGGGGGCCGACCAGCAGCGGATCGGCAAGTTCGAGCAGTGCAACGGGGGCACGATCTTCCTCGACGAGATCGGCGACATGAGCCCCTCGACGCAGGCCAAGGCCCTGCGCCTGCTCCAGGACCAGCGGTTCGAACGGGTTGGCGGCAACACGTCTGTCACGACCGACGTGCGGATCATCGCGGCGACGAACCAGGATCTCGAGGCGCTGATAGCCGCCGGCCGGTTCCGCGGCGACCTCTTCTACCGGCTCAACGGCCTCACGATCCGGCTGCCGCCGCTGCGGGACCGCCTCGAGGATCTGCCGCTCCTCGCCGAGCACTTCGTGCGATTGTCGAACCGCGAGCTCGGCCGCGGCATCCGCTCACTCGCGCCCGCCGCGCTCGAGCGGCTCGCGGCCCACGCGTGGCCAGGCAACGTTCGGGAGCTCCAGGGGGCGATCCGCTTCGCCGCGCTCCACGCGCCCGGCGACGTGATCACGGCCGACTGTCTGCCTGAATCGGTCGGACAGCCCGGGGGCGGGAGGCCTTCGGCCGCCGACCGCTCGGATCTGCGGGACATGGCCCGCCGGCTGCTCGCGGAGGGCGCGGGCGACATCTACCGGCGGCTGTCGCTCGTGGCCGACGGCCTGATCCTCGAGGAGGTGATGCGGCACTGCGGCGGCAACCAGGCGCGGGCCGCGGAGCGGCTGGGCATCAGCCGCGTCACGCTCCGATCCCGCCTCCGCCAGCTCGGCATGCTCGACCGGTGATCGCCACCGTGAGCCGCGGCACTCAGGCCCACAGCCGCTCGATGACGCCGTAGTAGAGCGGGATCCCCACGCTGATGTTGAACGGGAACGTCACGCTCAGCGAGAGCAGCTCGAAGAGGCCCGGGTTTGCCTCCGGAACCGCCTGCCGCATCGCCGCCGGCACGACGATGTAGGAGGAACTCGCGCACAGGAGCGTGAACAGCAACGCGTCGCCCCTGCCCATGCCGAGCAGCCAGGCGAGGCCCACGCCGATCGCCGCGTTCGCGAGTGGGGCGAGGATACCGAAGGCGACGAGCGCGGGCCCCACCTCGATGAGCTTGCCGGCCTTCTTGGCGGCGAGCATGCCGACGTCGAGCAGGAAGAGCAGCACGATCCCCTTGAAGATGCCCGACATGAAGGGCTTGAGGCCCTCGCCGGCCGTCTTCCCGGTAATTACACCGATCGCGAGGCTGCCGATGAGGAGGAGGACGGTGCCGTTGCAGAACGACTCGTGGAGGATCGCCTTGGTGCCCGGCCGCTGCGTTCCCGCGTCGCCACGCGGGGCGAAGATCCGCACCAGCATGATTCCCATGATGACCGCGGGCGACTCCATCATCGACATGATCGCCACCATGTGGCCGCCGAAGTCGACGTGGGCCCGATTGAGGAACTCCGTGCCCACGACGAACGTCACGATGCTGATCGATCCGTAGGTCGCCGCCATCGCGGCCGCGTCGTAGACGCTGAGGATCTTGCGGAGGAAGAAGAACGTGTAGAAGGGCACGAACAATGCCATGCCCATCGCCGCCGCGATCGTCCAGGCCACCTGCGGGGTGAGGCCGGCGGCGGCGAGCTTCTCGCCGCCGGTGTAGCCGATGGAGATGAGCAGGTAGGTGGAGAAGAACTTGGGGAGCGGGTAGGGGAGCTCCAGGTCCGACTTCAGGAGGACCGAGAGGAACCCCAGGAAGAAGAACAGGGCCGCCGGGCTGAGGACGTTCGCAAGGATTGTCTGCATGTCCATGTTTCGTGCTCTTCTCCCGTCATTTCCGTTCAGTGAATGACCCACATCGCGTCCGACACGAGACAGGCCCCACCGAATTGCTGCAGCACCGGCCGGATCGTCTCCACGAGCGGCTGCAGCCGCTCGGCTGGAATCGTGGTCACGACCATGAGGTTCTCGGGCTCGCTGGAGAGCGAGTCCCAGGAGTTCACCCTCTTGTCGCCCTTGCCGAGAACGTCGCGGATCACGGCGTAGCCGGTGATGCCGGCTGCCTCAAGTGCATCGACGACGCTGCGGAACTCGATGGGGCCGGTGATGATCTCGATGCGTTTGACGGCCTTCATGGACGCTCTCCTTCGATGACGACTCGCATGACCTCGAGGACCATCGTCCACTTCGTTCACCAGCACAAATAGATAAAGCCGCTCTCCGCATAGATAAAAATTGCGCCGACGCGATGGCCCCGCACAGATTCTGTGCACGCGCGTGAATCATTTCTTTCCACGGCACGCGCCGCCGGCCGCGGATGCAGTCGATGCACCCGGCGAAATCATCCTGGAACGGATCCGTCGATCGCGGCACGCGACTTGCATTTCGCATCTCAGCCAGCCCGCGTCGGCGTTCCCCCCGCTCCGGAGTCACCAATGCGACCTCGCACCCAGCCCCCTCGTCCGTCTCCGGCTATTCGCTCGCTCCCGGTCCGTCCGAGCGTGCTCGTGATCCTGCCCGCCGCCGTGGCCGGGCTGGCATTCGCCGGCTGCGCCGCCCGTCACGAAGCGGCCGATGAGAGCCACCACCAGACCCACCGGATCATCGCCACGAGCCCGCAGCGCACCAGCGTCACGCTCACGCAGCAGTACGTCTGCCAAATCCGGTCGCAGCGACACATCCAGGTGCGGGCGCTCGAGCGCGGCTACCTCGAGGCAATTCCCATCCGGGAGGGACAGCATGTCAAGGAAGGAGATCTGCTCTTCAAGGTCATTCCGGTGCTCTACCAGGCAAAGTTGGATGCGGAGAACGCCGAGGCCCGCATCGCCCAGCTTGAATTCAACTTCACGAAGAAACTGTTTGAGGATCGCGTGGTGTCGCAAAACGAGGTCGCCCTGCTCGACGCCCGGCTGGCGAAAGCCAACGCGAAGGCCCAACTCGCCGCTGCGGAACTGGGCTTCGCCACCGTCAAGGCGCCCTTCGACGGCATCGTCGATCGCCTCCGCCACCAGCACGGCAGCCTCGTCGAGGAGGGTGAGGTGCTGACGACGCTGTCGGACAACGGCGTCATGTGGGTCTACTTCAACGTGCCGGAATCCCGGTACCTGGAGTACCTGGCCGACCAGCGACAGGGCAAGGAGGATCCGCGGGTCGAACTCGTGCTGGCCAACGGGGAGCGGTTCGGCTGCGAGGGCCGGATCGGGGCGATCGAGGCCGACTTCAACAATGAGATCGGGGTCATCCCTTTTCGGGCCGATTTCCCCAATCCGGAACGAATCCTGCGGCACGGCCAGACCGGCACCGTGCTGCTCAGTCGAAAGCGACCCGACGCGCTCGTCATCCCCCAGCGGGCGACGTTCGAGGTGCTCGACAAGCGCTACGTCTACGTGATCGACGGGGAGAACGTGGCCCGGCAGCGGGAGATCATCGTCGAGAACGAGCTCGACGACGTGTTCGTGGTCGGCAAGGGCATCGATGTCGAGGACCGGATCGTGCTCGAGGGCGTCCGGCAACTGCGGGACGGCGACACGGTCGAATTCGAGCATCAGCCCCCGGAGCAGGTGGCAGCCAACCTCAAGTACCACGCCGAGTAGCCGTGGCATTCCCCGACTGACGCGCGACCGGACTCCCCCGCAGCCGCCCAATGTTCTCGCAATTCCTCCGCCGCCCGGCGCTCGCGATCGTCATCTCGATCATCATCCTGTTCCTCGGCGGCCTGTCGATCACGACGCTGCCGATCTCGCAGTTTCCATCGGTGGCCCCGCCGAGCGTGGTGGTCACGGTCGCGTTCCCCGGCGCCAGCGCCAACGTCCTCGTCGATTCAGTGCTCGTGATCCTCGAGCAGGCGATCAACGGCGTGCCCGACATGCGCTACATGGCCTCCGCCGCCACGAGCGCCGGCGAGGCCACGATCATGATCGTGTTCGAGCCGGGCACGAACCCCGACGTGGCCGTGCTCAACGTGCAGAACCGCATCCAGACGGTGAAGAACCGCCTGCCGCCGCTCGTCGAGCGCGAGGGAATCATCGTCATGCAGGCGATGACGAGCATGCTCATGTACGTCAACATCTATAGCGAGGATCCCGCCCACGACCAGAACTTTCTCTACAACTACGCCTTCGTGAACCTGCTTCCCGAGATCAAGCGGGTGCGGGGCATCGGCAGCGCCACGATCCTCGGCAGCCGGCAGTATGCGATGCGGGTCTGGCTCGATCTCGACCGCATGCGGGCCTACAAACTTTCGGCCGACGACGTCATGCAGGCCATCGGCGAACAGAGCATGATCGGCTCGCCGGGCCGGCTCGGACAGGCGACCGGCAAGACGTCGCAAACGATCGAATACGTCCTCACCTGGGTGGGCCGCTACAACGAGCCCGAGCAGTACGAGAACATCGTCCTCAAGGCCACGCCCGACGGCGAAATCTGCCGCCTCAAGGACGTGGCCGACGTGGAGCTCGGCTGCGCCTACTACAACATCTACTCCGACATCGACGGCCGCCCTTCGGCTGCGATCGTGCTCAAACAGCTCCCCGGCACGAACGCGGCCACGGTCATCGAGGAGGTGAAGCACCGGCTCGCGGAGATCAAGCGCGAGTCGCTCCCGCCCGGCATGACCTTCGAGGTCAGCTACGACGTCTCGGCGTTCCTGGAGGCCTCCATCGAGCAGGTGCTCCACACGCTCTTCGAGGCGTTCGTGCTCGTGTCGCTCGTCGTCTTCCTGTTCCTCGGCGACTTCCGCTCCACGCTCATTCCCACGCTGGCGGTGCCGGTGTCGCTCATCGGCACGTTCTTCTTCCTGCAGGTGTTCGGCCTGTCGATCAACCTGATCACGCTCTTCGCGCTCGTGCTGGCGATCGGGGTCGTCGTGGACGACGCGATCGTGGTCGTCGAGGCCGTGCACGCGAAGATGCACGAGAAGCACCTCTCCCCCTACCTCGCCACGAAGGAGGTGATCGCCGAGATCAGCGGGGCGATCATCGCGATCACGCTCGTGATGACGGCCGTGTTCGTCCCGGTGACCTTCATGACCGGGCCGGTGGGGACGTTCTACCGGCAGTTCGGCATCACGATGGCGACCTCGATCGTGCTTTCCGGCGTGGTCGCCCTGACGCTCACGCCGGTGCTGTGTGCCATGATCCTCAAGCCGCACGGCGCGAAGCCGCGGGGCCCGCTCGCCCTGCTCCTCACGCCCCTCACGCTATTCCTGCGGCTCTTCGACCGGGGCGTCGAGAAGGTGACACTCGGCTACGCGGCCCTGCTGCGGCCGATCGTCACCCGACGCCTGCTCACACTCGGCGTCATCGGCGGGTTCGCCTTCGCCATCTACGCCGTCAACACGAGGCTGCCCGCCGGTTTCATTCCCCTGGAAGACCAGGGAATGATCTACGGCATCATCCAGACCCCACCCGGCTCCACGATCGAGTACACGAACGCCAAGTCCCGCGAACTCCAGGAGATCGCCAAGCGGATCGACGGCGTGCAGTCGGTCTCGTCGCTCGCCGGCTACGAGGTGCTCACCGAGGGCCGCGGGTCCAACGCCGGCACCTGCCTCATCAACCTCAAGCCATGGGCCCAGCGGAAACACACCTCGAAGCAGATCATCCAGGAACTCGAGCGGGTTGGGCGGAGCATCGCCAACGTGAAGCTCGAATTCTTCGAGCCGCCGGCGGTGCCCGGGTTCGGCGCGGCGGGTGGTTTCTCGGTCCGCGTCCTCGACAAGAAGAACACCACCGACTACCGGCGGCTCGGGGAGGTGACCGACGAGTTCATGGCGGCCCTGGGGAAGCGGAAGGAAGTGAAGGGCCTGTTCACCTTCTTCGCCAGCAACTACCCGCAGTACGAGGTGGTGATCAACAACGACGTCGCCATGCAGAAGGGCGTGTCGATCGGCCGGGCGATGGACAACCTCTCGATCGTGGTCGGCAGCACCTGGGAGCAGGGCTTCATCGCGTTCGGCCAGTTCTACAAGGTGTTCGTCCAGGCCAAGCCGGAGTACCGCCGCTACCCGGAGGACTTCGAGAACCTGTTCATCAAGAACGACAAGGGGGACATGGTGCCCTATTCCGCCTTCGCCACGCTGCGGAAGCTCCAGGGGCCCAACGAGATCAACCGATACAACCTCTATCCGTCAGCCGCGATCCAGGGCGCGCCTGCCCCGGGCTTTTCGAGCGGCGAGGCGATCCAGGCGATCAAGGAGGTCGCGGCCGCGACGCTTCCGCCCGGCTACGGCCTCGGCTGGGAGGGGCTGTCGTACGACGAGGCGGGCAAGGGCAATCTCGCGATCTACATCTTCCTCATCGTGGTCGTGTTCGTGTACCTCGTGCTCGTGGGGCAGTACGAGAGTTTCATCCTGCCGCTCGCCGTGATCCTGTCGCTGCCGATCGGGGTGTTCGGCTCGTTCCTGTTCCTGCAGCAGATGGGGCTCGCCAACGACGTCTACTGCCAGATCGGCCTCGTCATGCTGGTCGGCCTCCTCGGCAAGAATGCGATCCTGATCGTGGAGTTCGCCGTGCAGCGGCACCGCGAAGGAGTGAGCCTCGCGGAAGCCGCCATCGAGGGCGGAAAACTCCGCTTCCGGCCGATCCTGATGACGTCGTTCGCGTTCATCGCCGGCCTCGTGCCGCTGGTGCGGGCCACCGGCCCGGGGGCGATCGGCAACCGCACGATCGGCAGCACGGCCGTCGGCGGCATGCTCCTGGGCACGGTGATCGGCGTGCTCGTGATCCCGGGCCTCTACTACCTCTTCGGGCAGATCACCGACCGCGGAGGCAAGTTTCTCCGCGACGAGGTGGACGAACCGCTCAGCGAGGCCGTCGACCACCACGGCTGATCCCCCCTGCCCGCCCAGAGCAGCCGCGGCATTCCTCGCGGGCTGGGGAATGCCGAGAACCTGCGTTCACGGCCTTCGCTGGGGCATGGGGAAACCCCGGGCAACCCGGCCAAACCGGGTGTTTTCGGAAGACGTTAGATGCGGCGCCACGACGACTCGCGGCCTCGTGAGGACTGTTTTCAGCGGTCGATACGAGGCGTGAACGGTCGCGCGTTCGATTGTCGCACACGAAAGTCCCCCGCGCATGAGCCGCACGTGCCGACCCCGGACATGGCTCTGGATCACTGCCCTGGCCGTGCTGCCCGCGCTCGCCGGCTGTCGCATCACGAAGCTTCGCCAGGCGGACCCGCAGCCGGTCGTGCCCGCGAGCTTCAACGGGGCCGCGACGCCCGACAATTCGGTACAGGTCGGGATCCGGGAATTCTTCGACGATCCCGTGCTCGTGCGCTACATCGCGCAGGGGCTGGCCGGCAACCAGCAGCTGAAGATCCTCGCCGAGGACATCCGTATCGCCGACAACGAGGTGCTCAGGCGCCGCGGTGCCTACTGGCCGTTCCTCACCTTCGGCGGCGGTGCCGGCCTCGAGAAGCCCAGCCTGTTCACGCCCCTCGGGGCGGTCGATGCCAACCTGCCGTACCTCCCCGGCCAGTTCTTTCCCGACCCACTGCCCGACTTCCTGTTCGGCGCGAATCTCTCCTGGCAGGTGGACATCTGGCGGCAGTTGCGCAACGCCCGCGATGCCGCGACGCTTCGCTACCTCGGCACGGCCGACGGACGCAACTACGTCGTCACGCGGCTCGTCGCCGACATCGCCGACAACTACTACGGGCTCATGGCCCGCGATCAACGGCTGGAGAACCTCGACAAAATCATCGCCCTGCAGGAGCAGAGCCTGAAGTTCGCGGAGGCCCGCAAGGCGGCGGCCCGAGGCACCGAGTTGGCGGTCAAGCGATTCGAGGCCGAGGTGCGCAAGAACCAGAGCGAGAAGCTCATCGTCCGCCAGGAGATCATCGAGGTCGAGAACCGGATCAACTATCTCCTCGGCCGGTTCCCAGAGCCGGTCGGGCGGGCGTCGGCGAGGTTCTTCGAGATCATGCTCCGGCCACTGCGGGTGGGCCTGCCGTCGCAGCTCCTGCGAAACCGTCCCGACATCCGCCAGGCGGAGCGCGAACTGGAGGCTGCGGGCATCGACATCCGGGTGGCTCGCGCGAATTTCTATCCGCGACTCATGATCAGTTCCGGCGTGGGCTACGAGGCGTTCAACATGAAGTATCTCGTGTTCACCCCCGAGTCGTTGATCTATTCGGTGGCCGGCAATCTCGTCGCGCCGCTCATCAACCGGACAGCGATCCGGGCCGACTACCAGAATGCGAACGCCCGGCAATTGCAGTCCATCTATCGCTACCAGCAGGTGGTCATCAACGCGTTCACCGAGGTCATCAACCGCATCAACATGGTCGAGAACTACACGCGGAGCATCGAGATCAAGCAGCAGCAGCTCGCCGCCCTCGAGGCCTCGGTCACGAGTGCCACGAACCTGTTCCAGAATGCACGCGTGGAATACATGGACGTGCTCTTCGCCCAGCGCGACCTCATCGACGCCCGCATGGTCCTGATCGACACGAAGCGGCAGCAGCTGTCGGCCGTCGTGAACGCCTACCAGGCCCTCGGCGGGGGGCTGCTGCCGCTGGACTACCCGGACTCGCCGTTCGTCGGACCGGCGGCGGCCGCCACGGAGGTCATCCAGCCGGGCGGCGACGCGATGCCCGCGCCGGCGGCGGAGCCCGAGGCGGTGCCCGCCCCGGAACCGCGGCCGCTGCCCCCCGTGGACGGGGCGGCCGCGCCGGCCCCGTGACGCCGGGAGCGCGGCCGACGAAGACGGCCGTCGCCAAGGATCGATTTTGTCTATGGATGATGTCTGTTTATCTATTTGTGGCGATTGTGCGCCGCGACGATATTCCTTCGTCAGCGAGTTCGAACGAAGCGGCCCGCTGGGGTCCCGGGAGTGTGTCAGATGTGCACGTCGATGCGGTGCAGAAAATGGTCGCGGCGGAACTGGATGGGGGAACTCGCGGCGGCGGGCGGGATCGCCGCCCTGCGGTCCGCGTCGCCGACACGGGCCTCTGGAGCGCAGCTCGACCCGGTCACGCTCGATCCCCGGGCAGCCCTCGACTTCCTCTACTCGGGGAACCGGCGTTTCGTCGCCGGTGAGACGCTGGCCCCCAACCGCGACATGGCCCGGCTCCGCGAGGTGGCGCCGCGGCAGACGCCATTCGCGGCGTTCCTCGGCTGCGCCGACTCACGCGTGCCGATCGAGATCGTCTTCGACCAGGGCTTCGGCGACCTGTTCGTGACCCGCATCGCCGGGAACGTCGCGGCGACCGAGAACATCGCGAGCCTCGAGTTCGCCACCCAGGTGCTCGGGGCGAAGGTGCTCTACGTGCTCGGCCACACCTCCTGCGGGGCCGTGACCGCGGCCGCCAAGGCGGAGCCCGTTCCCGGCCAGATCTCGGCCCTGTTCCAGCACATCCGCCCCGCGGTGCGGACGGCCAAGGGTGACGTGGCGGCGGCCGTCCGCGAGAATGTGCGGCTCCAGGCCCAGACGCTCGTCGAGGCGTCGCCGGTGATCGCCGCGCTCGTCAAGGATGGCAAGGTGCTCGTCGCCGGCGGGGTGTTCGACCTCGAGTCAGGTCGGGTCGATCCGGTGGGCTTTGATTAAGTGGGCCCCGACGTGAGCGTGCCCGACGACCGCAGGATCACGACCGCGTGGACTGGCTGAACTACCACCACCTGCTCTACTTCTGGCACGTCGCCAAGGAGGGCAGCGTGTCGAAGGCCGCGGCCGCCCTCCACGTGGCCCAGCCCACGGTGAGCGCGCAGGTGCGGTCACTCGAGCGCGCGCTGAAAC
>JBJTPA010000271.1:0-2873 GCA_046074885.1 Planctomycetaceae bacterium | reverse complement strand
CCGGGATCGGGCAGGTCGGCCACGTCGGCCACACGGACGAATTCGGCCATCGGCCTCCTCACGACACGCGACGGATGCGGCTGCCGATCGCCCGGGCCAACGCCTCACGCACCGGCACGATCGTGATCCGGTCGAAAACCTGCTGGAAGAAGCCGGCCACGACCAGCCGGGCCGCCTCGTCGGCCGACAGGCCGCGGGCCCGGGCGTAGAAGATCTGGTCGGCGTCCACACGGCCGCTCGTCGAGCCGTGCGTGCAGCGGACGTCGTCGGCCTCGATCTCGAGGCCCGGGATCGAGTCGGACCGGGCCGCGGCCGAGAGCATGAGGTTGTCGTTCCGCTGGTAGCCGTCGGTCTTCTGCGCGGCCTTGTCCACCTTGATCATGCCCCGCCAGACGAGCCGGCTGCGGTCCTGGAGCGCGCCCTTGTAGAGCAGGTCGCTCCGGCAGGCGGGCGCCTCGTGGTGCTGGAGCGTGTTGTAGACGAGCTGCTGGTGGCCCTCCGTGAACATGACGCCGTTGACCTGGGCCTCGGCGCCCCGGCCGACGAGCGCCACGTCCTGCGCCACCTGCGAGAGCCGGCTGCCGAGCGCCCCGAGCGTCCACTGCAGCCGGCCGGCGGCGTGCACGACCGCCTTCTGCCGGGCGAAGTGCCAGACCCCGGCGCTCCAGTTCTGCAGGTTCACCATCCGCAGGAGGGCGCCGGGCCCGACGACGATCTCGGTGCCGCCGCAGTGCAGGCCCCCGGCGCCGCCGGCGTCGCCGCCGCCCGCCGTCTCCGTGAGCACCGTGGCCTCCGCGCCCTCGTCGAGCACGACGAGCACGTGCGAGGTGTCCACGCCCCCGGCGGTGATGCCGGCGATGACGTGCAACGGCTCGGCGATCCGCACGCCGCGCGGCACGTAGAGCACGGCGCTGGCCGCGTGGAAGGCCGCATGGGCGGCCGCGAACCAGTCGCAGCCGGAGTCGATCACGGTGAACCAGTGCGGCCGGAAGGCGTCCGGCCGCTCCGCGAGCAGCCGCTCGGCCGAGCCGAAGACCACGCCGCGGTTCGCGAGGTCGGGGTCGAGTTCCTCGTGGACGACGTGCCCGTCGAGCGCCGCGAGCCGGCCGGCGAGCCGCGCCGCCGTCCGCGACGCCGCGCCGAACCCGGCGGCGTCCTCGGCGACCTCGCCCGAGAGGATCGCCGCCGCGAGCAGGCCCTCGGGCAGCGCCGCGCCCGCCGCCGGGGCGGGCCTCGGACCCCAGGCCCTCGGCTTGAAGAGCCGCAGATCGGTCCGCATCCAGTTCTCGTCCCGCCGGTCGGGCAGGCCGAGGGCCTCGAGCCGCTCGAGCGCGGCGCGGCGGGCCGCGACGACCCAGTCGGGCTGCGCCGCCGACTCGACGAGCCGCTCCAGGGCGGCCCGGTCGAACGCGGATGCGGCGGGTGAGGCGGTGGCCGTGGCCGACGTCATGTCGGTCACCCCACCGAGCCTTCCATCTGGAGCTGGATGAGCTTGTTCATCTCGACGGCGTACTCCATCGGCAACTCCTTCACGAGCGGCTCGATGAACCCCCCGACGATCATGGTGCTCGCCTCGGCCTCGGTGAGCCCGCGGCTCATGAGGTAGAAGAGCTGCTCCTCGCCGATCTTCGACACGCTCGCCTCGTGGCCGATGGAGACATCCTGCTCCTCGATCTCGATGTAGGGATAGGTATCGCTGCGGCTCCGGTCGTCGAGGATCAGCGCGTCGCAGACCACGCTCGACTTGCTCTTCTTCGCCCCCGGCTCCACCTTCACGAGGCCGCGGTAGCTGGCGCGGCCGCCGTTCTTGGAGATGCTCTTCGAGACGATCCGGCCGCTGGTGTGCGGCGCGGCGTGCACGATCTTGGCGCCGGCATCCTGGTGCTGGCCGGCCGACGCGAAGGCGATCGAGAGGATCTCGCCGCGGGCGCCCGGCTCCATGAGGTAGACGGCCGGATACTTCATCGTCAGCTGGCTGCCGAGGTTGCCGTCGATCCACTCCATGAGGGCACCCTCGTAGGCCATCGCCCGCTTCGTCACGAGGTTGTAGATGTTATTGGCCCAGTTCTGGATCGTGGTGTAGCGGCAGCGGCCGTGCTTCTTGACGACGATCTCGACCACCGCCGAGTGCAGGCTCTCGGTGGAGTACATCGGGGCGGTGCAGCCCTCGACGTAGTGCACCTGCGCCCCCTCGTCCACGATGATGAGCGTCCGCTCGAACTGCCCCATGCTCTCCGCGTTGATGCGGAAGTAGGCCTGCAGCGGGAACTCGATGTGCACGCCCTTGGGCACGTAGATGAACGAGCCGCCCGACCAGACCGCCGAGTTGAGCGCGGCGAACTTGTTGTCGGTGGGGGGGATGATCGTGCCGAAGTATTCCCGGAGCAGGTCGGAGTGCTCGCGGACGGCGGTGTCGGTGTCGGTGAAGATCACGCCCTTCTTGGCGAGGTCCTCCTGGAGCGAGCCGTAGACCACCTCGCTCTCGAACTGGGCCTTCACGCCGGCGAGGAACTTCCGCTCCGCCTCGGGGATGCCCAGCCGGTCGAACGTCTGCTTGATGGCGTCGGGCACCTCCTCCCACGTCTTGCCCTGCTGCTCGGCGGGCTTGAGGTAGTAGTAGATGTCCTGGAAGTCGATCCCCAGGCGGCCGCCCCACGACGGCATCGGCTTCGACTCGAAGATCTCCAGCGACTTGATGCGGAAGTCGCGCATCCACCCCGGCTCCTGCTTCATCTCGGAGATCTGGGCGACGATCTCCGCGTCGAGCCCCTTCCGCGACTTGAAGACGGCGGGGGAGTCGGTGCGGAAGTCGTACTTGTTGATCTCGCCGAGCGGCGACGTCGGGGATGCTTCGAGTCCGGTGGCCATGGTCG
>JBJTPA010000270.1:0-2556 GCA_046074885.1 Planctomycetaceae bacterium | reverse complement strand
TCGCGCCTCCGCGTCGGCCGAGAGCAGCCGCGCGGGCGGGCCCGCCACGTCCCGCGGCACCGGGCCGGCGGCGCTCACGGGGCCCCTCCCGGCGGCTCGCGGCGGCCCGGTGCGGTGAGCTCCAGGTAGAGCTGCTCGAGGCTCGTCGCCTCGAGCGCCATCTGCTCCCGCAGCTCGGGCACCGTGCCCAGGAACCGCAACTGCCCGCGGACCATGATCCCCACCCGGTCGGCCATCTCCTCGGCCATGGCCAGCGTGTGGGTGGACATGAACACCGTCATGCCCTCGCGGGTCCGCTCCGCGAGCAGGTCCTTCACGATCCGCACGCTCCGCGGGTCGAGGCCGACCATCGGCTCGTCGAGGACGAGCACGTCGGGGTCGTGGAGCAGCGCGGCCGCGAACACGATCCGCTGCCGCATGCCCAGCGAGCAGCTCTCGCAGAGGTCGTCGGCGAAGTCGGCGAGCTCGAAGTGCTCGATCTCGCGGTCGATCCGCGCGGCGGCGAGCCGCCGCGGCATCCCGAACATGTCGGCGATGAACCAGAGGAACTCCCGCCCCGTGAGCTTGTCGTAGAGGCACGGTTCGTCGGGGACGTAGCCCACGTGGAGGTGGGCGGCCCGCGCGTCGCGGACGACGTCGTGGTCGCAGACCCGGATCGTGCCGTGGCCGGGCTGCAGCAGCCCCACGAGCATGCGGATGGTCGTCGTCTTGCCGGCGCCGTTGGGCCCGAGGAGGGCGAACAGCTCGCCGCGGGGGATGGCGAGCGTGAGGTCGGAGACGGCGACCTTGGCCCCGAACGCGCGGGTGACGTGGGCGAACTCGATCACGGCGGGAAGTCCTCGGCGGGGTCGTCGGCAAGTTCGCCGTCGTGCGCGGCGGCATCGACGAGCGCCGCCAACCGCGCCAGACGCTCGGCCTCGTCGTCGGTGCGGCGCACGAACTCCATCTTCGCGCCGAGCAGCGCGGACTCGTGGCGGAGAACCCGGCCCGAGCGGTCCACCCACACCCGGCAGCGCGGCTCCCGCGGGCTCGACGGGTCCTCGCGGTAGGAGACGACGCGAGCGTTGACGAGGCGGTCGCCCCAGAAGATCGTCTCCTCGGGGCCCACGACGGCGTGAAGCACCTGCAGCGTCGCGCGGCCCGGCCGCAGCGGGCTATAGACGGGAATTGTCCAGCGGCGGCCCTCGTAGAGCCCGGGAAGCACGGCCTGCGGGGAGAGCTCGTCGCCGACCATCCCGTGGCCCGGCACGCGCACGGTGGTGTCGTAGCGCAGGTCGCCGGCGTGAAACGAGACCGCGATCTCGCCCGCGCCGTCCGCGACCCCCTCGAGCGCCACCCGCTGGCCCGTGGCGGGCAGCGTCACCGTCGATGTGAACGCCTGCAGCCGCCCCGCGGCGTCGATGGCGATCCGCCCGGTCGCGTCGAGGCTCGTGGACTCGCCGCGGTGCAGCGCCCGCTGCACGAGGGTGCCGGCCCAGCCGGGGAGCATCTCGTCGAGCGGCAGCCGGTCACAGTGCAGGCGGCTGCGGACCGTGGTCCCGCCGTCGGGGTCGCGACTCGACTCGTTGAGCGCCCAGCCGATCGGGCTGCCGTTCCAGTGCACGCTCCAGCCGACGGGCGCCAGGCGGTCGTTCGCGGTGAGCCAGGCCGCCTCGTCCGGGGCCTCGCCGGCATGGAAGGCAGGCAGGATCTTGGTGCCCGCCAGCCAGCCGGTGGTGACGCACCAGAAGGCGACGACCAGTGGTGCGACCCAGGGCCTGTGCAGCATGGTGGCGACTCGAACCGGCCGGCGCGAACTCGATGGTTCGCGGACATCCCGCTCCCGAATCCGAGTGTACACGTCCCCGCTGCCGCCCACAGCATCCGGCACGCAGCCCTCCCAGCCCCCCGGGATGTCGCCGGCCGTTCACGCATTTCTCACCTGCCGACCGTTTGCCGGCCCGGACGGACAGGCGTAAACTTCGCCCGCTGGGCGGGAGCAATCGCCGCCACGCCCCGCGACCAACGTCCCACGCCACATGCCCGACGCCGTCCAGCCCGCCGATGTCTTCTTCAACCGGTCGTGCCCGGTCTGCGGACGGCTGCTCCGCATCCGAGTGCATCTGCTGGGGCAGCGGGTCTACTGCCAGCACTGCGGCGGAGGGTTCACCGCCCTCGACGAGTCGCTCGGCGCCCGGTCGCCGAGCGATCGGGTGGACGACCTCATCGCCCGCGCCGAGCGGGCGCTCGAGCGATCGGCCTGCGGCGATTCGGCCGACGACGGCTTCACGGGCTGAGGTCGCCCGCCCCGACCAGGCCCCCGAGCGCCCGCCAGTAGCCGGGGAACGTCTTGGCGACGCAGCCCGGGTCGCGGATGCGGACGCAGGGCACGACGAGGCCGGCGAGCGCGAGGCTCATCGCCATGCGGTGGTCGTCGTAGGTCGCGAGTTCCGCGCCGGCGAGCGGCGCGGGGCGGACCGTCAGGCCGTCCGGCCGCTCGTCCACGTCCGCGCCGAGCCGGCGCAGCTCGCGGACGAGGTCGCCGATGCGGTCGGTCTCCTTGTCGCGGATGTGGGC
>JBJTPA010000269.1:0-13637 GCA_046074885.1 Planctomycetaceae bacterium | reverse complement strand
CCTTCGAACGCTACGCGGCCAAGCTCCTCCACCCGCCGCTGGCGAGCCTGCGGAACGAGAGCCACGCGGGCCCGCCGCACGGCCTGCTCGACGCGCTGAAGCGGCTGTTCGACCTGCGGGATTGAAGTAGGCGTTGCCGGGCAACGGTATCCCCACGTCGTCGCTCGCCGTTCGGGACTGCCCGTGCCCCGTCGCCGGACGTTCGTTCCGGCCCTCCCGTGGTCCGGTTGCCTCGCAACCGGATCTCGCCGTGGGTCCACGGGCCGGATTCCAGTCGCGAGTCGACTGGGCCACGAGACGAGGCGATCGCCCCGTCACTTCGGGAGGCAGTGGGCCAGCGCGAGCAGCGCGTAGCTCGTCACGAGGTTCGGGTTGTCCTCCATGAACCGCTTGTTGGCGTTGGCCCACGAGCCGTCTTCGCGCTGCTTCGCCAGGAGCGCGGCGGAGAGTTCGGCCCGCCAGTCGTGCGCCTCGCCCGAGGCATCGGGGAACGAGTCCTCGCCGACGACGTCGAGCGCCTTGGCGGCGGTGTGGAAGTAGTAGTAGAGGCCCGCGTCGCCCATGCCGGGATTCTCGGCGAACGTGTAGTGCTTTCGCAGCCAGTCGATCGCCGCCTTCACCCGCGGGTCGTCCTTGCCGAGGCCCGCGAAGATCATGCTCTTGAGGCCGGCGTAGGTCATGGAGCCGTAGCTCCGCAGCCCCCCCTCCGACCGCTCGCCCGCCTGGCTCTCGCCCCCCGCCGCCGGCGTGTAGTAGAAGCCGCCGGTGTCGTCGGGGTTGGTGTTCTTCTCGGCGAAGCCGGACGTGTTGTCGGGGCCGACGAGGTTCTGCGTGCGCGACACGAACACGAGCGCCTTCTGGATCGCCGGGTCGTCGGCGCTGACGCCCGCCGTCCGCAGGGCTTCGACGAAGAAGGCCGTGTTCGAGAGGTCGGGACGCGACTTCCGCCCGTAGCCGGCGCCGCCGTGGGCCGGGTCGGCCACGGCCTTGCCCTCGCCGTCGTCCCACTGCAGGCCCTTGAGGAACGCCTGGGCCGACTCGATCTCCTTCGCGTAGCGGCCGTCGCCGTTGCAGGCCACGAGCGCCATGAGGGCGATCGACGTCTCGTAGTTGGCCACCGGCGAGTCCTTGCCCGCGATCGCGCCGTCGTCGCGGCGGAAGGAGAGGAGGTAGTCGATGCCCTTCTTCACGGCCGGCGCGTCGGCCGGCGTGCCGGATCGCACGAGCGCCGTCACCACCAGGGCCGTCACCGCGGGGCCGACCTCGGCCGAGAAGCTGCCGTCGGCCGCCTGTGCCTTGGCGAGGCTGGCGGACGCCTTCGCGATCGCGGCCCGGATGGCGGCCTCGTCGGCGGCTCGGGCCGCGGGCGCGGCTCCGGCGAGAGCGACGAAGAGGAGCGTGGACGCGGCACGGCGGAGCGCGGACATGGCGGCCTCCAGGTGGCGGGGCGGTCGGGAACCAGCCGCCAATCATAGGGCCGGCGCCGCGGCGGAAAAACGGCCGCCGGCGGTGAAAATTTCCGCGGCCCGACCCATCGGAGCCATCTCGACGGGTGGTCGCGGGCCAAGCCGTGGTCCGGTTGCCTCGCAACCGGATTTCGCGGTCGATCCACGGACCGGATTCCAGTCGCGAGGCGACTGGGCCACGAGACGGCCTGATAACGCCCGCGCGAGGCTCACGCGGAAGCCGTATCAGACCGGGGCGGTCGGCAGTGCCCGGGGGTGCGCCGGCACCCGCCGTGGCGGCGGGTCACGACCCTCCTCGAGCCGCCAGGCCTCCCGCTCCTCGTCGCTCGCGTAGTAGGCGAGCCAGGCGGCCTGGTCGCCGTCGTCGGACGCGCTGCAGTCCCAGTGGACGAAGTTGTCGGGGAGATCGACGTGCTTCACCGCCGCGGGCAGGATGTCGCGGCGGATGAGCGCGTAGAGCTCGCGGTCGGAGAGGTGGTCGGTGAAGTCGAGCACGATCCGCGCCGAGTAGAGCCGCTCGATCGTTTCCCAGAGCCGCTCGTGCACCTGCTCGTCGTCGAGCGTGCCGGCCGGCTGGAGCGCCAGCGGCGGGTCGAACCAGCGGGCCACCGGCACCAGCGGCGCGAGTTCCCAGGCCAGCATCGACTCGAGGAAGCGGTTCTCCGCCTCCGTGGAGAGGCCGCGGAAATCGACCTCCCAGACGGCCTCGTCGGCGTAGGGCTCGATCGCGTTCCGCAGCTCGCCGTTGCGGATCAGGCAATCGACTTCCTCGGGCTCCGGATGGCGGGCGAGTGGCATGTGGGGCGGGCTTCCGGCGCTGTCGTCCGCGGCGGCCCCTCGCGGGCCCGGTCCGACGCGGATCCATGCAGCCGACGATACTTGGCCGGCGAACGCGTTCAACGAAAAACGGGGCCCGCGGAGGCGTTTTTTCCGGGGTCGCGCCGGCACGACCGCTACGACGTGACGAGTTTTCGCGGTCCCCCGCGTCGCCCCGATTTGCCGGGCCGGCGGCGCCGGCTTATCCGCGGGCCTTCAACCGCCGCAGTCGGTCTCGAGGGCCGCGATCTTGGCGACGCGGCGGGCGTGGCGGCCCCCCTCGAACGGCGTCGAAAGCCACGTGCGGATCATCTTGTCCTGCAGCTCCTGGCCGAGCATCTCGGCCGACAGACAGAGCACGTTGAGGTCGTTGTGCCGCCGGCTCATCTCGGCCGTCACCTCGTCGTGGCAGGTCGCCGCCCGCACGCCGGGCACCTTGTTGGCTGCGATCGCCATGCCCACGCCCGTGCAGCACAGGAGGATGCCGCGGTCCACGCCGCCGGCGCTCACCCGGCGGGCCACGTCGGCGGCGACGTCGGGGTAGTCCACCGCCGCGTCCCCCTCCGAGCCGCAGTCGATGACCTCGTGGCCGAGCCGCTCGAGCAGGCCGACGAGCCGCTTCCGCGCCGCCACGCCCCGGTGGTCGCTGCCGATCGCTATCCGCATGGTCGAGATCCCGGCGCCGACGTCCGCGCCGGCCCGATCAGCCGCTGGGAACGTCCCGCAAGAGTGTATCGAGTCTCGCGGCGAGGTGCTCGCGAATCTGCCGGGCGCAGCGGCGATAGGTGTCGAGCGAGCCGCCGATGGGGTCGATGACGTCCTGCCGCTCGGCCGAGAGCAGGGCCACCCGGCCGCCGGCCTCGGGGAACTGGGCCAGCAGGGCCGCCCGGTGCGCGGCCGTCATCGTCAGGATCACGTCGGCCTGCCGGACGAGCGCCTCGGTGACCGGCTGGCTCTCGTGAGCGCCGAGGTCGGCCCCCATCTCCTGGGCCACGGCGACCGCGTGCTCGCTTGCCCGGCCGCCGGCCCAGGCGGCGACGCCGGCGCTCGCCGCCACGACGCCGTGCGCCTCGATCTCGTCGGGCGCGCAGCCGAGCCGCTCGGCGACGAGCGTGCGAAATGCCGCCTCGGCCATCGGGCTGCGGCAGGTGTTGCCGGTGCAGACGAAGAGCACGACGAGGCTGGCGAGCCGCCGCAGGGTCTCCTCCGACACCACGCCCGGCCGCACGACGCGGAAGGTCCCGCCATCGACGAGGATCGTGGACGCGGACTGGGCGTAGCGGGTGCGGCCGTCGTCGATCGCCAGCGCGAGGTCGGGGCCGGCCGCTGCGATCACGTCGGCGGCCGTCACGGCCGGCCCGCCCGCCGGCGCGGCCGGCTCGGCCAGCACGACGGGGCCGGCCATCATCCGCAGGCAGTCTGCGAGGAGCGGATGGCCCGGCAGCCGCAGCCACAGCCGTCCCGAGGAGACCGCCGCGAGCCGCACCGCGTCGGGCAGCCGCCGGACGAGGCTCTCGGCGTGGTTGTCAGGCACGAGCAGCGCCACCGGCCCGGGCCAGCACCGCCGCGCCAGCCGCAACCCGACGGCGGGCATGAGCGGCGCCCAGTCGATCGCCTCGTCGTGGCTCCGCAGCACGAGCGACAGGGCGGGCTCGCCGTCGCGCTCCCCCGCGAGCCGTGCCAGCGCGGCCGCGGCGGCGGCGGAGCGGCCGCTCGCCGCGATGACGTAATCGGTTTCCGTCGGGAACGCCACGAGCCGACCTTCGGCCAGCGCCTGCACGGCCCGATGCACGACGTCGCGGGCGTCTTCGGCGCGGCGCAGGTCGATGACCATCGGCGGCATGGGTGGGCCGGCGGCCGTGGCAGCCGTGATCCGGATGGCGAACACCCGGTCCCTCGGGCTCGAACGGGAAGAACCCCCCAAAGTACAGCGGTTTGCGGAAGCCAGTCAAGGATCGGCGACTG
Organism: Planctomycetaceae bacterium; assembly: GCA_046074885.1. Classification (GTDB taxonomy): domain Bacteria; phylum Planctomycetota; class Planctomycetia; order Pirellulales; family UBA1268; genus QWPN01. The sequence continues at coordinate 9,390 of JBJTPA010000269.1, read as the reverse complement.
GGCAAGCGCGGCGGCACCGCGGTCGTTTCCGGCGCGCGGCCGGGCTTTTCGCCTTGTGGCCCGCAGCGTCGCGCCGCTATTTCCCCGCGGTCCCTTCCCGTCTTGTCCCCTTCGGCATCGCGATGGTCAGACGCCCGCCGCCCGGACACCTCCGCGCCCCGTTCCTGCCGTCGGCGCTCGCCGCCTGTCTCGGCGCGGCCGTCGCCACGGCCCAGGGTCCGACGCAGGCCCCGCCCGCGGTGCCGCCGCCCACCGCGGCTCCCGCCGCAGCGACGCCGGTCGCGGACCGCATCGTGGAGGTGCGGATCGAGGGCAACCACGCCACGGAGGCTTCGAAGCTGCCGCAGCTCGTCACGCGTGCCGGCCAGACGTTCGACCCGCAGGCCGTGGAGGAGGACGTGCGGACGCTCCACCGCACGCGGAAGTTCGTGGACGTGCAGCCGAAGTACGTCCGGGCGGCCGACGGCGTGGTGGTCATCTTCGAGGTGGTCGAGAGGCCGATGCTGCGGCACGTGCGGTTCGTCGGCAACCGCAGCCTGACGAGCCGCGCGCTCAAGAAGCAGAGCGAGATCGACGTCGGCGACTCGATGGATCCGTACGTCGTCGAGGAGGCGCGACGCCGGATCGAGTCGCACTATCACGAGAAGGGCTACGACGCGGCCCGCGTGACGACCGTGGAGGGCGACAAGCCCGGCGACCAGGGGGCCGTGTTCCTCATCGACGAGGGGCACCGCCGCAAGGCGCTGTGGACGAGCTTCGTCGGCAACACGATCGCCAGCGACGCGCGGCTCCTCACGCAGATCAAGTCGAAGCCGGGCGTGCTCTGGGTGATCGGCGGCGACATCGACCGCGAGGTGCTCGACCAGGACGTGCAGACGCTCACCGCCTACTACCGCAGCCTTGGCTTCTTCCAGGCCCGGGTGAGCCGCGAGCTGTCCACCGTCCACGACGGTTCCCGCGACTGGACGCTGCTCACCTTCGTGATCAGCGAGGGGCCGCGGTCCACCGTCCGCAACGTGTCGTTCATCGGCAATAGCCGCTTCAAGGCGGAGTTCCTCGTGCGGGATCTCAAGCTCAAGAGCGGCGAGCACTTCAACCAGGCCAAGATGGACGCCGACCTCAACATGATCCGCGACATCTACGGCGGCCGGGGCTACGTGTTCGCCGACGTCCAGGCGGACCCCCGGCTCCTCGAGCAGCCCGGGCAGCTCGACCTCGTCTACAAGGTGGAGGAGGGGCAGCGCTACCGCGTCGGGCAGATCAACATCCGCATTCGCGGCGACAACCCGCACACCCGCCACAGCGTGGTGCTCAACCGCCTCTCGCTGCGGCCCGGCGACATCCTCGACGTCCGCAAGCTTCGCGACGACGAGCGAAGGCTCAAGGCGAGCAGCCTGTTCCAGGCCGACGCGGCGAAGGGGCAGGGACCGCGGATCGTGTTCTCGAAGCCCGAGCCCGGCCAGGGCGGCCGCCGCGCGGTCGCCGGCGAGCCCGGTCGGCCGGGCCGTCCCGGGCACCGGGGGCAGAGCCCCGACGGCGCCGAGGCCGATGCGGTCGTCGATCTCGTGATCGACGGCGAGTGGAATCCCGGCGAGGTGGCCGACGATGCTCCTGCGGCACCGGCCGCGGTCGCCGGCCGCACGGTGTGGCGCGGCCAGAGCCCAGGTCCCTACGCGCAGCCGGCCGCGGCGCAGCCCGGCGTTCCCGCGTATCAGCCGGCGTCCCGGCCCGCGCCGGCCTACCAGCCGGCGGCATCCGCTCCCGCGACGGGCTGGGGCGGCGTGCCGCTGGCGCCGCAGGGCCCCGAGCAACTCGACTACTCCCGGATGGTCGCGCCTCCCGCGCCGGTCTACACCGTGCAGCAGCCGGTGGCGCCCGTCTTCCCGGGCGGCCCGCAGCCGGCCGTGGCGCCGGGGGGCGCCTTCCCCGCGCAGGCGGTCTCGCAGATGGACCCCAACCAGCCCGGCGCCTTCCAGCAGCCGACGCTGCCCGACTTCGGCGGCCAGCCGCTGCAGGTCTATCCCGGCTCCGATCCCTACGTGATCGTCGACGTGGACGCCGAGGAGACGCAGACGGGCCGGCTCATGATCGGGGCCGGCGTCAACTCCAACGCCGGCCTCGTCGGCAACGTCGTCATCGACGAGCAGAATTTCGACATCCTCCGGCTGCCGCGGAGCTGGGAGGACATCAAGAACGGCACCGCCTTCCGCGGCGCCGGGCAGCGGTTCCGCCTCGAGGCCAATCCTGGCACGCAGCTGCAGCGCTACTCGGCGACCTTCCAGGAGCCGTACCTCTTCGACACGCGGATCGGCCTGTCGCTCTCGGCCTCCTACTACACGCGGTACTTCTACGACTGGGCCGAGGCCCGCACCGGGGGGCGAGTCGGCCTCGGCTACCAGTTCGTGTTCGCCCCCAACCTGTCGATCAACGGCGGTTTCCGCGGCGAGAGCGTGGACGTCTACAACCCGCGGATCCTGGCGCCCGACATCGTGAGGATGCTCGGGACGAACTCGGTCTACGGCTTCTCCGGCGGCCTCATCCACGACACCCGCGACAGCCCGTTCCTGCCCACGCAGGGGCACCTCCTCACGATGGAGTTCGAGCAGGTCGTCGGCACCTTCGTCTACCCGCGCGGCATCGTCGAGGGCCGGCAGTACTTCCTGCTCCGCGAGCGGCCCGACGGCTCGGGTCGCCACACGCTCGCCGTCGGCTCGCTGTTCGGCGTGTCGGGGCCGAACACGCCCGCCTACGACAACTTCTTCGCGGGCGGCTACAACACCATCCGCGGTTTCTCGTTCCGCGGGGCGAGCCCCAAGCAGGCCGGCCCCACCGGCGCGCTGGCCACGGTCGGCGGCCCGTTCGAGTGGCTGAGCACCGTCGAGTACATGTTCCCGATCACCGCGGACGACACGCTCCGCGGCGTGGTGTTCACCGACTTCGGCACGGTCGAGAGCAACGTCTCGATCAACAACTTCCGCGTCGCGCCCGGCGCGGGCCTGCGGATCACGCTGCCCGCCATGGGCCCGGCGCCGATCGCGCTCGACTTCGCCTTCCCGATCGTCTACGCCCCGACCGACAACCTGCAGATGTTCAGCTTCTTCGTCGGCTTCGCCCGCTAGGAGCCAGGCATGAACGATCCCGGCGCCGGCGTCCGCGACCGGATCCTCGTCGTCTGCAATCCGTACCTGGGCGACACGATCCTCGCCCTGCCGCTCCTGCGCAGCCTGCGCGGGGCGTTTCCGGGGCATGCGATCGACCTGCTCGTCGAGGGGGCCGCCGTGGGCCGCCTCCTCGAGGGCTGCCCCTGGGTGGACGAGGTGCTCCGCTGGGAGCGGCCGCCGCGGGCCGCGGGCCGCCGTCGTCCCCTCGTCGGGTCGCTCGAGAGCATCGAGGACTGCGCCGCCGCGCTGCGTCCGCGGCGACACGCGCTGGCCTACGTGCTCAAGCGGTCCGCCTCGGCGGCCCTGCTCGTCGCCCGCGCGGGCATTCCCCACCGCGTCGGTCACGCCCGGGGAGCCGCGTCGCTGCTGCTCAGCCGCGCCGTTCGCGTGGGCCGTGACCGACACTACGCCGACGGACTGCTCGACCTGCTGCGGGCCGACGGCCTGGCGGTGGACGAGAACCCGGCCGGCCACTGGGGCCCGTCCGTGGCGGCGCTGGCCCGCGTCGATGCGCTGCTCGCGCGGCTGCCGGCGGGGCGGCCACGGGTGTTCGTCGCCGTGCGGGCCACCGACGGCCGCCGGCAGTGGCCGCTCGACCGCTGGGTGGACGTGCTGCGCCGACTCGTCGGCGAGCGGGCGGCGGAGATCGTGTTCTGCGGCGGCCCCGACGACGCGCCCGCGCTGGCCGCGCTCGTGGCCGACATGGGATCGGCTGCGGCCCACGCCCACGACTTCTCCGCGGCCGTCCCGCTCGGCGACGTGGCGGCGCTCCTGTCGCGGATGGACGTCTTCCTGGGAGTCAACTCCGGGCTCATGCACCTCGCGGCGTCGTGCGGCACGCCGACCGTGGCGATCTTCGACGCCGCGGACGCCCGGCGGTGGCGGCCGCGGGGCGCGGAGCACGCGATCCTCTGCGGCGCCGTCGGCCGCCGGGCCGCCGCCGCCTCGTGGCTCGCCGGGGCCGCGCGGCCGGTGGCCGGCACGTGGGCCAGCGGCGCGGCCGTCCGGGCCGTCACCGTGGAGGAGGTCGTCGCGGCCACGACCGGCTTCCTCGCGGCGCGGCCGGTGGGGACGCCGCTCACAACCCTCGACCTCACCACCGGCGAGCACCGCTACGAGGTGCTCGTGCGGCCGGCTGCCGCGGCTGCATCGACCGCCGTGCCGGCCCCGGGCTGAATCGCCGCCGCGGCCGCCGCCGACCCCGCGACGAAGCCGCCCGCCCAGGCCCACTGGAAGTTGAAGCCGCCGATGCGGCCGTCCACGTCGAGCACCTCGCCGGCGAGGTGCAGGCCCGGGCAGACGCGGCTCTCCAGCGTCTCGAGTCGCACCTCCGCGAGCGGCACGCCGCCGGCCGTGGCCTCGGCCACGGCGAAGCCGCGGTCGCCCGCGATCTCGAGCGGCGTGGCCGTGACGAGCGCCACGAGCCGCTTTCGCGCGTCGCGTGCCAGGTCGCCCGCGGGGGCCGCGCCGGCCCGCTCGCAGAGCGTCCGCGCGAGGCGGTCGGCGAGTTTCTCGCGGAGCACGGACAGCGCGCCGCGGGACGCGGCCGCGACGAGCCGCCGGTCGAGGTCCTCGGCCGTCGTGCCCGGCAGCCAGTTGAGTGCGATCCGGACGGTCGGGTCGGCGTGCCGGGCCACGAGCCAGTGGCGGCTCATGTCGAGGATCGCGGGGCCGGAGAGGCCGACGTGGGTGCACAGCGTGCTGCCGGTGACGGCGTGGAGCCGGCGACCGGTCGCGGTGGCGAGCGTCACCTCGGCCGGCAGCGTGAGGCCGGCGAGCGCCGTGATCCAGTGGCCGGAAGGCAGCGCGAGCGGCACGAGCGCGGGCACGATCGGCTCGGCGAGCGAGTGGCCGAGCGCGGTGGCGAGCGCGAACCCCGACCCGTCGGAGCCCGACTTCGGCAGCGATCGTCCGCCCGTACAGAGGATCACCCGTCGCGCCGTGAACGGCCCCGCGGCCGAGTCGGCGACGAAGCCGTCGGCCGCGCGGGCGAGCGCCGTCACCTTCGCGGGATGCACGAGCATGACGCCGGCACGGCCCGCTTCGCGGACGAGCGCGTCGAGCACCGTCCGCGCCGAGTCGGTGACGGGGAAGAGTTTTCCCGTCTCCTCGCGCTTGAGTTCCACGCCGGCGTCGGCGAAGAAGCGGACCGTCTCCTCGACGCCGAACCGCCGCAGCACCCGGCGGATCGCGGCGGGCGTGCTGCCCGCGTAGTCGGCCTCCGTGACCGTGCGGTGCGTGACGTTGCAACGGCCGCCGCCGGCGACGAGGATCTTCGCGCCGAGCCGGCGGGCAGAGTCGATCGCCAGGATGGAAAGCCGGCGGCCCGCGGCCACGGCCGTTCGTCCGGCCCACGTGGCCGCGAACAGGCCTGCCGCCCCCGCCCCCACCACGAGCACGTCCACCGGTCCGGAGGGGCCGCGGGGCGGCGGCGCGGGGATTTCGGCCATGAAAGCGGGCTTCCGGGGCGGGCTGCCACCCGAGTCTGGCCTTCGCCGCGTCGGCATTCAAGAATTCTCGATTCGGCAGCATCCAGGATTCGGCAGGAGCCCTCATGCACCGTCGCGTCTTCACCATCCTCGTCGCCGGCGTGTGCCTCGCGGCCGTGCCTCTCGTCGCATCGGCGGACGACTGGCCCTGCTGGGGCGGCGGTCCGCAGCGGAACATGGTCTCCGCCGAGCGGGGTCTGCCCGCCGACTTCAATCCCGGCCGCAAGAAGCGGGACCGCCTCGGCTACGACCCGGCGACGGCGAAGCACGTGCGTTTCATCGTCCGGCTCGGCTCCGAGAACTACTCGGCGCCGGTCGTGGCCGACGGCCGCGTCTACATCGGCACCAACGACGAGGACCTCGACGATCCGCGGTTCGAGCCGACCCGCGGCGGCGTGCTCCTGTGCCTCGACGAGGCGACCGGCGACCTCGCCTGGCGGCTCGTCGTGCCGCGGCTCGAGATCGACCGCTCCAAGGTGAGCGAGGACTTCGACGACATGAACCTCGGCATCTGCTCGACGGCGACCGTCGAGGGGGACCGCGTGTGGATCGTCACGAACCGCTGCGAGGTGCTCTGCCTCGACGCCGACGGCATGGCCGACGGCAACGACGGACCATTCACCGACGAGGCGACGTTCTCCGTGCCGGAGGGGAGGCCGCCGGTCGAGCCGGGACCGCGGGACGCCGACGTCGTCTGGCGGTTCGACATGCTCCGCGACCTCCCCGTGTTTCCGCACGACGCCACCAACTGCTCGGTGCTCGTGGTTGGCGACCACCTCTACGTGGGCACGGGCAACGGCGTCTACGACGGGAAGGTCGTGCTGCCGACGGCGCCGTCGCTCGTCGTGCTCGACAAGCGGACCGGCCGCCTGCTCGCCCGGGACGACGGCACCATCAGCGCCGACGTGTTCCACGGCCAGTGGTCGTCGCCGTCGCTCGCCGCCACGCCGGCGGGGCCGCTCGTGATCTACGGCGGCGGCGACGGCTTCTGCCACGCCTTCGCGCCCTTCGCGCCGCGGGCGGCGAGCGCCGCGGTCGCGGTCCTCGACCGCGACTGGAAGTGCGACTGCAATCCGCCGGGCTACCGCGACCGCGGCGGGGAGCCGATCGACTACTGGGCCCTCGTCCGCGGCACCGCGGGCAAGGAGCTCGACGGCGACGGCATGCTCGTCAGCCCGAGCGAGATCATCGGCACGCCGGTCGTCGTGGACGACCGGATCTACCTCGGCATCGGCCAGGACCCGGTGCACGGGCCCGGCCGCGGGGCGCTGTCGTGCCTCGCGGTCGCTGGCCGCGGCGACGTGACCGCGACGGGCGTGAAGTGGCGCTACACGGGGATCGGCCGGTCGCTGTCGACCGTCTCGGTGGCCGACGGGCTCGTCTACTGCGCCGAGCACGCCGGAAAGGTGCACTGCCTCGACGCCGACACCGGCACGCTCGTGTGGGTCCATGACACCCGCGAGGAGATCTGGTCGAGCACGCTCGTCGCCGACGGCAAGGTGTTCATCGGCACGCGGAAGGGGCTCGTCATCCTGGCGGCCGGCCGCGACCGGAAGGTGCTCGCCGACGTGAAGCTCGGGACGCCCGTCTGGTCGGTGCCGTGCGCCGCCAATGGCACGCTGTTCGTGGCCTCGCAGAAGCACCTCTGGGCCGTGGCAAAGTGAGCGGCCGCGGGCGGCCCGCGTTCAGCGGAGCTTGTGGAGCAGGTCGCCGAGTTCCTGGTGGACGTCCTCGGTGGCGCTCACGACGAGGCCGTGGCCGTTGTCGAAGTACCTGATCGACCCGGCCCCGCCGGCGACGTCCCACGACTCGGGCCGCACGGTGGCCTGGATGAGGTCGATGAGCTGGCGGGCGTCGGCCTGGCCGCCGCCGCCCGGCGCCGCCCGCGGTGGCCGCGGCAAGGTGGCGAGATCCTGCTCGAGTCGGCGGCGCAGGTGCGTGAGCCGGGCGGCCACCCGTCCGCGGAGCGCCCGCACCTCCGGGCTCGTCGAGAACCGCGGATCGGCGACGAGTCGGTCGTGGAGATCGACGAGCCGGCGCACGACCTCGTCGCGTGCCGCGACGCCATGCGGCAGTTTCCCGGGCCGCGTGGCCGCCTCCACCTCGGCGACGATGTCCGCGAGCGCGGGCTGGGCGCCGCGGGCCGGCAAGGCGAGTCCACAGGCCGTCGCGACCGCGAGGAGGCATGCCCGGTTCATGCGTGCGAGGGTGGCCATGCCGTGAGTATCCCGGATCCCCGGCGGCCGAGTCACCAGCGCTGGTGCACGAGCGGGCGGATCGCCTCGTCGTAGACCCGCTTCACCGCAGCGAGCGCGGCCGCGTCGGGGGGCGGCAGGTCGGCCGCCGCGGCGTTCTCGGCCACCTGCGCGGGCCTCCGGGCGCCGGGGATGACCGTCGTCACGGCGGGGAACGACAGGATCCAGCGGAGGGCGAACTGGGCGAGCGTCGCACCGGGCGGCACGAGGGGCTTGAGCCGCTCGGCCGCCGCGAGGCCCGTCTCGTAGTCCACGCCGGAGAAGGTCTCGCCCCGGTCGAAGGCTGCGCCCTGCCGGTTGAACGTGCGGTGGTCGGCCGCTGGGAACACCGTCTCGCGGGTGAATTGCCCGGACAAGAGGCCGCTGGCCAGCGGCACGCGGGCGATCACCGCCACGCGCCGCCGGGCGGCCTCGGCGAGGAACAGCTCCGCCGGCCGCTGCCGGAAGGCGTTGAAGATGATCTGTACGCTCCGCACGCCCGGCTCCTCGATCGCCTTGAGCGCTTCCTCGACCCGCTCCACGCTCACGCCGTAGTGCGCGATTTTTCCCGCGTCCACGAGCCGGTCGAGCGACTCGAACACATCCGGCGTGTAATACAGGTCGGTGGGCGGGCAGTGGAGCTGGAGCAGGTCGAGCCGCTCGACGGCGAGGTTCGCGAGGCTGCGGTCCACCCAGGCCCGGAGGTTCTCCGCCGAGTAGCCGGCGACCTCCTGCCTCGGCAGCCGCCGCCCCGCCTTCGTGGCCACGCGGAAGGGCTCACGCCGCTCACGGCGGAGCCGGGCGATGAGCCGCTCGGAGACGCCGTCGCCGTAGACGTCGGCCGTGTCGAAGAAGTCGATTCCTTGATCAAGCGCCGCGTGGAGCGTGGCCAGCGACTCCGCCTCGTCGGCGCCGCCCCAGTCGCGGCCGCCGATGCCCCAGGCGCCGAAGCCGATCTCGGAGACCTGCCAGCCCGTCGTGCCGAAGTCGCGGTGGTTCATGGGGGCAGTGTCGCGAATGGCCGGGAGGCAGGGAAGCCCCGGTGCGTCGCGTGCACGGGACGCCGGGATGGATTGATCCGGTCGCGCGCGGTTCCGGCACCCCCCCCCTTCCACGGCTCACACGTGATCCTCGGGCGTGTTCACCGGAGCCAACTCGATGCGTGGTCGCAGGCCAAGCCGTGGTGCGGTTGCCTCGCAACCGGATTTCCCCTTCGATCCACGGGCCGGATTCCAGTCGCGAGGCGACTGGGCCACGAGACAAAGTGATCGCCGGCGCGAGGATCATCCGGGAGCCCTATAACGTCGTCATGCGACGCTCACTCAACGTCGAAGAGCGGTCCTGGCGGCGCGACGGCCGTGCATGGCCGCTCGTGGTCGTGGGCTCGGTGCTGGTGCTCAGCGGCGTCGCGCACGTGGCGGCGTGGGGGGCGCTCGGCGGGCCCTGGGAGGGGCCGGTCACGTGGCGAAAGCCGATCCTGTTCGGCATCTCCGGCGGGCTCACGAG
>JBJTPA010000268.1:0-8196 GCA_046074885.1 Planctomycetaceae bacterium | reverse complement strand
TGGTGCTGGATTCTTTGGGCCACGATCTTGCTCACCGATTGACCAGCGAGGGGCTGCCCGTGCCCCAGGCGTCGGGCTATGGAAGCAAGCGCAGGCAGGATGCCGAAGCGCAGCGGACATGCAGAGAGCCGAGGCCTGGAGGGCCGAGGCGAACGTCCAGCGAGAGGGCACGGGCAGCCCCGAGCGAGCCCCGCGCGCGCTCCGGATCCTACGCCGGCTCCTCGAGGTACGTGTAGCCGCCGAGGCCCTCCTCGTAGAACTTGAGGAACTTGCCGGCCTGACCGTCGCAGATCCGTCCCTCGCGGACGGCCTGCTCGATCGAGTCGCGGAGCCGCTGCACGAGCTGGTTGGGGTCGAACTCCACGTAGTCGAGCACCTCGCGGACCGTGTCCCCCTTGATGACCGCGTCCACCACCACCTCGCCCCGCTCGTCGGTGCTGACGTGCACGGCGTTCGTGTCGCCGAACAGGTTGTGGAGGTCGCCGAGGATCTCCTGGTAGGCGCCGATGAGGAAGGCGCCGAGGTAGTAGGGCTCGTGCTGCCAGGCGTGGAGCGGGAGCGTCCGCTTCACGTCGCGGCGGTCGATGAACTGATCGATCTTGCCGTCGGAGTCGCAGGTCACGTCGCCGAGCACGGCGGCGCGGGTGGGCCGCTCGTCGAGCCGGTGGATCGGCATCACGGGGAACAGCTGCTTGATGGCCCAGCTGTCGGGAATCGACTGGAAGAGCGAGAAGTTGCAGAAATAGGTGTCGGACAGCGAGGCCTCGAGCCCCTCCAGCTCCTCGGGCACGAACTCCAGCCCCTTGGCGAGCTTGCAGACCTTGCGGCAGATCGCCCAGTAGAGGTTCTCGACGATCGACCGCTGGTCGAGCGGCAGGTAGCCGCTGGCAAACAGGCTCAGGGCGGTGTCGAGGGCCTGCTGGGCGTCGTGGTAGCTCTCGAGCAGGTTCCGGACGTTGATGTTCTGGTAGGTCTCGAGCAGGTCATGCACCGGCTGCTCGACGTCCGCGGGGAGGTCGCCGACCTCCGCAGTGCCCGCCTGCTCCGACACGCCGAGCACGCCGAAGATGAGCATGCTGTGATAGGCGACGACGGCCCGGCCGCTCTCCGAGACGATCGTGGGGTGGGGCACGCCGGCCTCGTCGCAGGCGTTCTGCACCTGGGCGACGACGTCGTTGGCGTATTCCTGGAGCGTGTAGTTGACGCTCGACTCGAAGTTCGTCTGAGAGCCGTCGTAGTCCACGCCGAGCCCGCCGCCGACGTCGATGTAGCGGAGGCCGGCGCCGCGCTTCACGAGCTCCGTGTAGATCCGCGAGGCCTCGGTGAGGGCGGCCTTGATGTGGCGGATGTTGGTGATCTGGCTTCCCTGGTGGAAGTGGAGCAACTGGAGGCAGTCCTCCAGGCCCCGGGAGGCGAGGAGGTCGAGCCCCTTCACCAGCTCGCTGGCCGTGAGGCCGAACTTGCTGCGGAACCCGCCCGACGACTGCCAGCGGCCGGAGCCGCGGGTCGCGAGCTTGACCCGCATGCCGATCCGCGGCCGCACGCCGAGCTTCTCGGCGTACTCCAGGATCAGGTGCAGCTCCGAGAACCGCTCCACCACCGGGATGACGTGCCGCCCGATCTTCTGGGCGAGCATCGCCGTCTCGATGAACTCGGCGTCCTTGAAGCCGTTACAGATGATCGGCGTGTCGTTGTCGGCCAGTGCGATCACGGCCAGGAGCTCCGGCTTGCTGCCGGCCTCGAGGCCGAACCGATAGGGCTTGCCGAATCGCAGCACCTCCTCGACCACCTGCCGCTGTTGGTTCACCTTGACCGGGTAGACGCAGCAGTAGTCGCCGCGGTAGCCGCTCTCCTTCATCGCGGAGGCGAAGGCGCCGTGGATCTCGCCGAGCCGGTGCTGGAGGATCTCGGCGAACCGCAGGAGGATCGGCAGGTCGATGCCGCGAACCTGGAGCCGGTCCACGAGCGCCTTGAGGTCGATGCTCTTGGTCGGATTCTTGTCGGGATGGACGAGCAGGTGGCCGTTCGGGCCCACCGAAAAGTAGCCGTTGCCCCAGCGCGCCACCTCGTAGAGCTCGGCCGCGGCCGCGGTGCTCCAGTGCTCGACGTCGAGATCGACGGCCGCCATCAAGCTGCTCCCGGTGCGGGACCGGCGGCGTCAGGCCGATCCCGGGACGCCAGTGTAGCGTCGCCGGCCGGAGCGACCACATCGCCGGCGGCCTCCGCGCCCGCCGCCGCCCAGCGCAGCCGCGTGAAGATCGCCAGCATGGCGAGCCCGCGCACGGCGAGGTCGGCGGCCATCGCGTACCAGGCGCCGACGACGCCGAGGGCGGGCAGCGGGCCCGCCGCTGGGACGGCGAGCAGCACCGCGAGCGGCAGCCGGATCGCCACCAGCCCCAGGAAATTCACCACCAGCGGCGGCCGGGTGGCCCCGGCGCCGCGCAGGCCGCCCGAGAACACCATGAGCAGGGCCAGCGGCGGCTGGGCGAAGGCCACGATCCGCACCAGCCGCGCGGTCAGGGCGGCGAGTTCGGGCTGGCACCCCGGCCCGCCCGTGAACCAGGCGGCGAGGGTGTCGGCCGACCAGAGAAACAGGACCGCGGCGACCGTCATGAGCCCCGTGCAGGCGAGGGCCGAGAACCAGACGCTCCGCCGGGCCCGGGGCTCGTCGCGGGCGCCGAGATACTGGCCCGCGAGCGTGGCGGCGGCCACCTGGAAGGCCGAGCCCGGCAGGAAGGCCAGCGACTCGATCGTGATCGCCACGGCATGGGCCGCCGCGTCGAGGTTGCCCAGCCGGTTGACGATCGACAGGAACGCCAGGTGGCAGCCCGCGTTGCCCACGCCGTCCACACCCGCGGGCAGCCCGATGCGGAGGATCCGCCGGCCCCACTCCCGCCGCGGCCGCCAGTCGGCCGCCGTGGGCCGCAGGCCCCCGCGATCCCTGGCGAGGAGGGCCGCCACGCAGGCGGCGCCGCAGGCGTAGCCCGCCGCCGTGCCCCACGCGAGACCCTCCCAGCCGAGCCGCAGCAGCCCGCCCCAGCCGGTGGCCAGCGCGAAGCTCGCGCCGGCGTTCACGAGGTTCACGACGGTCATCGCCACGAGTCCCGAGACCATGGCGCCGGCCCCGCGGAGGCCGGCGACGCCGACGTGGATCACGAGGATCGCGGGCAGCACCGGCAGCACGATGGCCAGGTACCGCCCGGCGAGCGCGGCGCTGTCGGCCGGCAGCCCGAGCGCCCGCAGGACGAGCGGCCCGAGGCACGCCACGAAGACCAGCGTCACAGCCGCGAGGCCGCCGCCGATCACGAGGCACTGCGCGAGCGCCCGCCGGGCGCCCGCGCGGTCGCCCGCCCCGACGTGCCGCGCCACGAGCGCCGTGGCGGCCACGGCCGGCGCGGCGAACAACACCGGCAGGAAGCCCAGGCAGTAGGCCACGAGCCCCACCGCGGCGAGCGGCTCCGGACCGGGGAACAGGTTGCCCGCGAGCCACTTGTCGGTGAAGCCCACCGACAGGCCGAGCACCTGCTCCACGAGCACCGGCGCGACCAGGACCGCCACGGGGCGGACCGTCCCCCGCAGGCCGGTGATGCCGGCCGGGCGTCCGCGGCCCTCGTCGCGACCGGCGGTCAGGCGAGGAGTTCCTTGATCACTTTGCCGGAGTTCGCGATCTTCATCGGCCGTCCGTTCTTGGCGGTGAAGGTCGTCTCGAGCGAGATGCCGAGGGCCTTGAGCACGCTGGCCATCAGGTCCTGCGAGGTGTAGGCCTCGCTGACGACCTCCTTGCCGTCGGCGCTCGTCTCGCCCACGGCGATGCCACGCTTGAAGCCGCCGCCACCGACGACCGCGCTCCAACTCCGGGCCCAGTGGTCGCGACCGCCACCGCCGTTGATGTTCGGCGTGCGGCCGAACTCACCCATCCAGATGATGACCGTGTCGTCGAGCATGCCGCGATCGGCGAGGTCGGAGACCAGGCCCGCCATCGCCTTGTCGAGGTCGGGAAGCTTCTGCTGCGACAGCGTGTTGAAGATGCCGGCGTGGTTGTCCCAGCCGCCGAGGTCCACCTCGACGAAGGGCACGCCCGCCTCGACCAGCCGCCGGGCCATGAGGCAGCCCTTGGCGAAGCCGCTCGTGCCGTACCGCTCCTGGATCTCCTTGGACTCCTTGGCGACCCTGAAGGCCTCCATCTGCGGGCTCGTCATGAGCCTCACGGTCTTCTCGATCACCCGCTTGTGGTCCTCGGCGGAGCCTCCTCGCTTCTCGGCGATGAACCGGTTCTCGACCGCGCCGAGCATGGCGAGCCGCTGCTCGAGCCGGGCCTTGTCCACGCCCATGTCGAGGTTGCGGACGTTGCCGTTGGAATCGACCACGAACGGCGCCCACGTCATGCCGAGGAAGCCCGGCCCGACGCTGCCGCCGCCCACCGACACGAACGGCGGGATCTCCAGCGCGGGAACCTGGTCGGCCAGCTCGTGGGCGATCACCGAGCCGTAGCTCGGGTGCTCCACGTTCGGATTCGGGACGTAGCCCGTGTGCATGTAGTAGCGGCCGCGCTGGTGGTCGGCCTCGCGGGTGCTCAGCGACCGCACGATCGCCATGTGGTGCATCTGCTTGGCCATGAGCGGCATGTGCTCGCAGATCTGCACGCCGTCGGCGCTCGTGGCGATCGGCTTGAACTGCCCGCCGGTGGGCGCGCCCGGCTTGAGGTCCCAGATGTCGATCGTGCTGGGGCCGCCGCCCATCCACAGCATGATCGCGGCCTTGTGCCGCTTCTTCATGTCGGGAGCGTTGGCCATCAGGGTGTTGGTGAAATCGACCGCGGGAGCCGCGAGCGCCGCTGCTCCGGCCATGTGGGACATGAAGTGCCGACGGTTCATGCCGGCAGGAATCACGGGCAGTCGGGACATGGCAGTGCTCCTCGGGGCGCAGGGCTGACGGAAGTAAGAGTGCGTGGGTCTTGGAAGCAGGATCTCGGACGTTCGAAGGACCGGCCGCCGGGAGGGCGGCCCATCTCAAGCCCGCAGGGGCCATGGATGGCCCTGCGGGCGTGTACTGGTTTTAAGCCCGCAAAGGCCATGGATGGCTTTGCGGGCGTGTATTCAGTGGTTGATGATGAACTCGTTGGAATTCAGGACCGCCCACCAGACGTCCTGGAGGGCGTCGGCGACGTTGCCCTTGCGGGCGGCGACCATCGCCGAGGCGGCCTTGAGCTCGGAGGCCGTCGGCTTGCGGGCCAGGGCTGCCAGGTAGAGCGTGCTGATCCGGGCGTCGTTGGAGCCCGACTCCGCGACAACGCGGTCGAGAAAGCTCCCCTTGCCGAGATTCGTGGCCCGCTTCACGAGGTCGCCGTTGAACATCGTCAGGACCTGCGGGATCGAGCCGTTGAAGGTGGTGGCGTCGTCCCCCTCGTCGGTGCCGAAGGCGATCACGAACTGTGACAGCCACTGGTCCTTCGTCTTCGCCGCCTCCTCGCCGCCCGCCGTCTTGTCGGCCTGGGTCGCGGTCAGGAGCGACTCGTAGAGCTGCTCGGCGGTCATCTGCCGGAGGTAGAAGTGCGTGAACTTCGGCTTCTCGCCGAGCGACGGATCGTCGGCCTTGTTCTGCGGCGTGACCTTGCTCGAGAGCGCGTACGGCTCGGAGAGCACGATCCAGCGCATCAACTCCTTGATGTCGAAGCTCTGCTCGCGGAACCGCTCCGCCAGCCCCTCCAGCAACTCGGGGTGCGACGGCGGGTTGTGCTCGCCGAGATCGTCCACGGGCTTCGTGAACCCGTAGCCCAGGAAGTGCCCCCAGACGCGGTTGACGATCGCCTTCGGGAAGGAGGGGCTCGACTTGATGAGCGTGGCGAGCTCCTTCCTGCGGTTCGCGCCGTAGGCCGTGCCGTCGGGGAGTTTCGCCGGCAGGTAGCCGCTCTTCGAGATCTCCGTGCCGTCGATGAACACCGGATAGGCCACCTTCATGAGGCCGTTTCGCAGCTCGTAGTAGAGTTCGGCCTCCTCCGGATTGCCCCCCTCGCCGGCCCAGTCGGAATCGACGAGCTCGACCCACTGCACGTCGCGGCCGCCGTCGCGGCGCCGCAGGGCCTGGGTCTGCCGGAAGAAGGCGTTCATCTCCCAGAACTGGTTCTGCTTGCCCTTGTTGAAGGGATGGTTGTGGCACTGCGTGCACTGCACCTGCAGGCCGAGGAAGATCTGCGCCGTCTTGGCCGTCGCCTGCACGCCGTTCTCGACGCCCATCTCCTCCATCTTCCCGGCGAGGAAGTTGGTGGCGCCGTTGAAGCCTTCGACCCCCTTGCGATTGGCGTTCGCCCCGGTGGCCGTGACGAGCTCCTCCATGAATCGGTCGTAGGGCATGTTCTTGGAGAGGGCTCTGCGGAGCCACTGCCGCATGCCGGGCCGGCTCACGCGCTCGTTGGTCGTATCGCGGCCGATGAGCACCGTCGTCCAGACGTCGGTCCAGTTGCGGGCGTACTCGTCCACGAACTCGTCCCCGAGCAGCCGCGCCGCGAGGGCGGCCCGCTTCTTGGGCGACTTGTCGCCGGTGAACGACTGCAACTCGGCCACCGTGGGCACGCGGCCGATCAGGTCGAGATAGACGCGGCGGCACCACTCGCCATCCGTCGCCTCCGCGGAGGGCGCCAGGTTGGCATCCGTCCAGCCAGCGGCGATCCGCTCGTTGATGAACTTGACTTGGGCAATGCCGAAGTCTTCCGCGGCGCCGGCAACGGACGCGACCAGCAGGACCGCGGCGGTGGCTGCACGACGCGAGACGTCACCCGGCAGGCGATGGAGGGTCCTGGACATGGGTGCACTCGCGAACGAGCCGGACAGGCGCGCCGTCGCCCACGGGAAAGGCTACACCCTCCACGGTGCCGCACTCAAGGCAATCCCGAAAATCAGCGTGCCGTCTCGACCCGAGGCGCCGCGGCCCTGGCCTCGGTGCCGACGAATTCGAGGATCGCACGGGGCCCGGCATCCCCGAGGCGAGGGGAGGAAAGCTTCAGGATCCGGGTGTACCCGCCGGTGCGTTCGGTGAACCGGGGCGCCACCCGCTCGAAGAGCACCCGGACCGCCCGTCGGTCCCCCAGCAACTGCAGGGCCCGGCGACGGGCGGTGACGGCCGGCGCCACGGCGCGGGCCCAGTTCTTCCACCGCGCACCCTGCCGCCACTGCTTCCAGTCCGCCGAGTCGCGCGGGGCCGTGGTGGCGAACTCCGCCGCCTTCGCCTGGGCGGCGAGGCCCCGCTTGGCGATGGTGACGCAGCGCTCCACGAGCGGCCGGACCTCCTTGGCCTTCGCCACGGTGGTGACGATCCGCCCCGGCACCTTCGCGGCGCCAGGGTCGTCGGCGTCGCGCTCCTGCTCCGTGAGAAGCAGCGCGCTGGCGAGGTTGCGGAGCAGTGCCCGCTGGTGCGACGGACTGCGGCCGAGGACTCGGCCCTTGCGACGGTGACGCATGACTGGCGTTCCTTGGGTTCGATGACGACCGGCGGATCAGGCGCCGGCCTCGGCCGGCATCTCCATGCCCAGATGCAGGCCGAGTTCGCGAAGCTTCTCCTCGACCTCCTGGAGCGTGGTGTCGCCCAGGTTCCGCATCCCCAGCAACTCGTCCCGTGACCGCGACACGAGGTCGCGGAGCGTGGTGATGCCGGCCTCGTCGAAGCAGTTGTTGGCCCGCAGCGACAGCCGCAGGTCGGACACGAGCATGCCGAGCCGGCTCTCGAGCGGCGCCTCGACCGCGCCGAACAGGCCGCCTGCGGCCGGCAGGCTCAGGGACGGCCCCGGCTGCGTGTAGCCCACGAACGGGTTGAGGTGCTTGCGGAGGATCTTGGCCGCCTCGACGAGCGCCATCTCGGGCGTCACCGTGCCGTTGGTCCAGATCTCGAGGGTCAGCTTGTCGTAGTTCGTCTTCTGGCCGACGCGGGTCTCCTCGACGTCGTACTTGACACGGGTGACGGGGCTGAAGACCGCGTCCACCGGGATGATGCCGATCTCGGGCGCCGCCTGGCTCTGCTCGCCGGCAGGGAGGTAGCCGCGGCCGTTCTCCACGACCATCTCGATCTCGAAGGGCACGTCATCCGTGAGCGTCGCAAGCACGAGGTCCTTGTTGACGATCTCCACGGCCTCGTCGACCTGGATGTCAGCCCCGGTGACCGGACCCTTCGTGGACTTCTCGAGCCGCAGCACGCGGGTCGAGTCGC
>JBJTPA010000267.1:0-3346 GCA_046074885.1 Planctomycetaceae bacterium | reverse complement strand
GCCGACATCGACGTGGCGAAGAGCACGCTCACGAGCTCGCAGGTGACCGGCGACATGGAGCGGCGGCTGATGCCCGAGCTGCTCGCCGAGTTTCCGGCGGTCCGCGTCCGCTGGGAGGGGCAGCGGGAGCAGTCGAACGAGTCGCTCCGCAGCCTGAGCCTGGGCTTCGTCGTGGCCCTGTTCGCGATGTTCGTGCTCCTCACGATGGAGTTCAAGTCGTACTTCCAGCCGTTCATCATCCTCGGCGCGATCCCGTTCGGCTGTGCCGGCGCCGTGTTCGGCCACGCGCTCATGGGCATGCCGCTCACGCTGTTCAGCATGTTCGGCCTCGTGGCCCTGGCCGGCGTGGTCGTCAACGACTCGATCTGCCTCGTGGACTTCATCAACCTGCGGGTCCGCGAGGGCAAGCCGCTGCGGCTGGCGCTGCGGGAGGCGGGCTGCGTGCGGTTCCGGCCGGTGATGCTCACGAGCATCACGACGATCGGCGGCCTCCTGCCGCTATTGCTCGAGACGAGCTTCCAGGCCCAGTTCCTCATCCCGATGGCGACGGCGCTGGCCTTCGGGCTGGCGATGACCACGCTGCTCGTGCTCGTGCTCGTGCCGGTGATGTACTCGTTCTTCGGCACGAGCGCCCGCGAGGAGCACGAGGAGGAGTTCGCCGAGGGGTTCACGCCGCCGGGCGCCGGCGGGTCGGTGGAGCCCGACGCCGCCGAGCGGGAGTGGCTCCCCGAGCACCTCCGTGGCGAGCCGGTCCGGTCGTAGCGAGAGGCCGGGCCGGGGCTCGTCAACTTGCCCAACCCGGCTCCGGAGATGCCCGTACCCTCTCGCTGGACGTTCGCCTCGGCCCTCCAAGGCCTCGGCTCTCTGCATGTCCGCTTCGCTTCGCCATCCTGGCTGCGCTCGCTCGAGGGTACGGGCATCCCCGGGCCGGTTGGGCGCGTTGATTCCCGAAGCTCGCGTGTGAGCCCCGTCAGTCGTCGGCGCCGACGGGCAGGCGGACCGCCGGTGGCACGCCGAGGATCAGCCGGTAGAGCGCCGGCAGCACGAACAGCGTGAACAGCGTGCTCGTGATCACGCCACCGATCACGACCGTCGCGAGCGGCCGCTGCACCTCGGCGCCCGTCCCCTCGCTGACGGCCATGGGGATGAAGCCGAGGCTGGCCACCAGGGCGGTCATGATGATCGTGCGGAGCGACGCCGCGGCGGTCTCCTCGATCGCCACGTCGCGGGCGGTGCCGCGGGCGAGACGCTCCCGCAGCGCGGAGGCCACCACCATGCCGGCGAGCACCGACACGCCGGAAAGCGTGATGAAGCCCACCGCGGCGGAGATCGACAGCGGCATGCCCCGCAGGGCGAGCGCCCAGATGCCTCCCACGCAGGCGAACGGCACGCTCACGAAGAGCAGGAGCGTGTCGGCGACGTTGCGGTAGGTGAGATACAAGAGGGCGATGATCAGCGCGAGCGCGAGCGGCACGACGATCATGAGCCGCTTCTGGGCCCGCTGCATGTTCTCGAACTGGCCGCCCCACTCGAGGGCGAACCGGCCTGCGGGGAGTTCCACGGCGCGGGCGATCCTCTCCCGTGCCTCGGCCACGAAACCGCCCACGTCGCGGCCGCGGACGTTGCACTGCACGACCACGCGGCGCTCCATCCGCTCCCGCGTGACGAACTTCGGCCCCAGCACCGTCTCGATCGCCGCGATCCGCCCCAGCGGCACGCTCTCGCCCGCCGGGCCGCGAACCGGGATGTCGGCGATCACGTCCGGCCCCTGGCGCAGCGGGTCGGGCAGCCGGACGACGACCGGAAACCGCCGCTGGCCCTCGACGATCTGCCCGACGGACTTGCCGCCGATGCTTTCCACGACGTCGAGCACCGCCTGCGCCGAGATGCCGTAGCGGGCGATCTCGTCCTGCTTGACGGCGATCCGCAGGATCGGCTGGCCGGCCACCTGCTCGACCGCCACGTCGGCGCCGCCGGGCACCGTGCGGAGCACGGCCGCGACCTCGTTGGCCTTCCGCACGAGCGCGTCGAGGTCGGTGTCCTGCGTGCCGAAGACCTTGACGGCGATGTCGGCCCGCACGCCCGAGACCATCTCGTTGATCCGCTGCTCGATCGGCTGCGTGAACCAGAGGATCTGGCCCGGAATCCCCTCCACGACGCCGTTCATCACCTCGACGAGTTCGGCCTGTGTGCGGGCCCGGCGCCACTCGTCCCGCGGCCGCAGCGCGACGAACATGTCGGTGGCCTCGATCGCCCCGGCGTCGGTCGCCACCTCCGGCGTGCCGGTGCGGCTCCAGACGTGGGCGATCTCGTCGGGGAACTCGGCGAGCAGGGCCTTCTCGATGCGGGTGTTCATGCGGCACGACTCCTCGAGGCTCGTGCCCGGCGCCCGGATGATGCCCAGCACGATGTCCCCCTCGGAGAGCTTGGGCACGAACTCGGTCCCCAGCGACGCCGCCCGCAGGAGCGTGATCCCCAGGACGACGACGGCCGCCAGGGCCAGCGTGCCCCTGGCGGCGAGGCAGGCCCGCAGCAGCGGCCGGTAGGCGGCCCGCAGGAGCCGCACCAGCAGCACGTCGTGGGCGTCGACCCGCCGCGGCAGCACGAGGCTCGACAGCACCGGCACCACCGTGAGCGAGAGCACCAGCGAGCCCACGAGGATGAACACCACCGTCAGCGCCATGGGCCGGAACATCTTCCCCTCCACGCCCTCCAGCGTGAGGATCGGGATGTAGACGATCATGATGATGAGCTGCCCGAAGCAGGCGGGCTTCTTCACCGCGGCGGTCGCCTCGCGGACGAACCGCAGCCGCTCGGCCCCTGTCGCCCCGGGGTGATGCGCGATCTTTTCGAGGATGCTCTCGATCACGACCACCGATGAGTCGACCACGATCCCGAAGTCGATCGCCCCGAGCGAGAGCAGGCTGGCCGCGATGCCCGCCTGCCACATCCCGATGAAGCCGCACATCATCGACAACGGAATCGCCGTGGCCGCCACGAGCCCGGCCCGCAGGTTGCCGAGCATGACGTAGAGGATCACGACCACGAGAAACGCCCCCTCGAGGAGGTTCTGCCGCACCGTGGCGATCACACGGTCGACGAGCTTCGTGCGGTCGTAGACCACCTTCGCCTCGACCCCCTCGGGCAGCTTCCCTTCCTCGAGCAGGGCGTCGAACCGCGAGCGGAGCCGCTTCGTCACCGCGTAGCTGTTCTCACCCATGAGCATGAAGCCGAGGCCGAGGACCACCTCCCCCTGGCCGCCGTACGTCACGGCCCCCTTGCGGATCTCGTGGCCGATCACCACCACCGAGGAGTCGACGACGATGCCGAAGTCGATCGCGCCCAG
>JBJTPA010000266.1:0-3632 GCA_046074885.1 Planctomycetaceae bacterium | reverse complement strand
CACTGGGCCGGCAGCTGCACCGGCCGGCCTTTATGCCCGCGCCCTACATCGGCCTGCGGATCGTGTTCGGCGAGTTCGCGCAGGTGCTGTTCGCATCGCAGCGGGTGATCCCGAAGGTGGCGCTCGACACGGGCTTCGTGTTCCAATACCCGGAACTCGCCGGAGCCCTCCGAGAGATTCTCGCGCCCGCGGCGTGACGGACGGCACGGGGCTCAGCATTGTCCCTCTGTTCGCCCAACCCGGCTTCGGGGATGCTCACGCCCCATCGCCGGACGTTCGCGGTGGCCATCGTGGCCACCGCTCACTCGATGCTGCCTGCGCTCCCGGCATCCATGCCTCCGCTGGCCAGCAACGCCGGCTCACGGGGCATGAGCACCCCCTCGCCTTGCCCGCATTCATCGAGGAAGGCTCGGGGCTGCCCATCCCCTCGAGAGGGGCTATGGGAGCAAGCGCAGACAGGATGTCGAAGCGCAGCGGACATGCAGAGAGCGGAGGGCTGGAGGCCCGACGCGAACGTCCCGCGAGAGGGTGTGGGCAATCCCGAGCCGGTCGAGCTCGTTGCCGCCCGCGGATTGAACGCGATCGACATGGACACGCTGTTCTCGTGTCAGGAAGCCGCGCGGGTGAGGCGGTCGCGGATCGCGTGCCATTCTTCGCCGGCCGGTGGCTCGTCCACCACGATGCGGTCGAGGTCGCGGCGGTCGAGGGCGTGGAGAGACGCGTAGAGCGCCGCGGCGAAGCCTTGTGGGTCAGCCGGCATGGGCACGATCACGAGGTCACGGCTCGCGGCCAGCGAGCGAACGGCGGGATCGGTGGCGTGCGCCGTGAGCCAGCCGACGCGGCGTCCCTGTTCGAGCAGCGCGGCGACCCGGGCGGCGGCGTCGGCATGCAGCTCGAGCCTCGTCCGCGGTGCGTAGTGCCGGGCCTGCGTGCCCGGTGACCGCGCCGGTCCCGACGCCGCATCCGCAGGTGCATCCGGCCCGAGCACCGGTCCGCCGATCGCCTCCTCCAGCCGCCGCCGCGTCAGCGGGCCGGGGCGGAGCATTCGTGGCGGCGTCACCGTGCAGTCAACGACGGTGGACTCGATCCCCTGCGTGCACGGCCCGCCGTCGAGGATCAGGTCCACCCGGTCGCCGAGGCTCTCGAGCACGTGGTGGGCCGTCGTCGGCGAGACCCGCTCCGACCGGTTGGCGCTCGGCGCGGCGAGCGGGATGCCGCTCCGCGCGATGAGGAGCCGCGCGAGGCGGTGCTCCGGGCAGCGCAGGGCCACGGTCGGGCCGCCGGCGGTGACGATGTCCGGCACGTCGCTGCCGCGCGGCACGACGATCGTCAGCGGCCCCGGCCAGAGCGCGGCCGTGAGCCGCTCCGCGGCCGCGGGCCAGGAGGCGGCGAGCGTCCTCGCCATCGCAACGTCGGCGACGTGGACGATGAGCGGGTTGGTCGCCGGCCGACCCTTCGCGCGGAAGATGCCGTCCACCGCGAACTCGTCGAGGGCGTCGGCGGCGAGGCCGTAGACGGTCTCGGTCGGGATCGCCACCCGGCCCCCGCGCCGCAGCACCTCCGCCGCGCGGTCGAGCGCGGCGAGCGTCGCGGCGCGCGGCTCGGCCGCGTCCGCCGGCCAGTCGCAGCGCAGGACGTCGGGAAGCGGGCGGGCCATGCGGTCAGGTTGCAACACCGGGGCGGGCCAAGCAAGATGCAGAGGTTCCCGGGCGATGCGTTTCACCGCCGGCGGTGCCGTCGCTTCGGGCGATTGTGCGAGGAATCCCGCGTGCCTCCCTCCCCCGCTCCGGTCGTCGGCGTCGTGATGGGCAGCCGGTCCGACTGGGCCACGCTCGAGCGGGCGGCCACGCTGCTCGAACAGTTCGGCGTCCCGCACGCCTGCGAGGTGGTCTCCGCCCACCGCACGCCGGACAAACTCGCCGAGTACGCGAATACCGCGGCCGACCGCGGCCTCAAGGTGATCATCGCGGGCGCCGGCGGCGCGGCGCACCTGCCGGGCATGCTGGCCGCCCACACCCACCTCCCCGTGCTCGGCGTGCCGGTCGAGTCGTCGATGCTCCGGGGCGTGGACTCGCTGCTCTCCATCGTGCAGATGCCCGCCGGGGTGCCCGTGGGCACGCTCGCGATCGGGCCCGCCGGTGCCGCGAACGCGGCGCTGCTGTCGGTCTCGATCCTGGCGCTCGGAGACCCCGGCCTGCGGCAGAAGCTCGCGGCCTACCGCGCCGAGCAGACGGCGCGGGTGCTCGCCGAAGGCCTTGCCGGCGGTGGATCGCCCGCCGCGGAGCGCTGAGGTGTCGCGGGACACGGACAGCCCGATCCCGCCCGGCGCCACGCTCGGCATCCTCGGCGGCGGCCAGCTAGGCGCCATGTTCGCCGCCGCGGCCACGCGGATGGGCTACCGAGTCGAGGCGATCTCGGACGTCGCCGACTGCCCGGCGGCGCGGGTCTGCGACCGGGTGCACGTCGGCGACTACGCCGACGCCGCGTTCCTCGCCCGGGCCGCGGCCGGCCTCGACGTGGTGACATTCGAGTTCGAGAACGTGCCCGCGGCGGCCGGCCGGGCCCTCGCCGCCGCCGTGCCGGTGCGGCCGCAGCCCGACGTGCTGTTCACGACCCAGGACCGGGCCCGCGAGAAGGCCTTTCTCGAGACGCACGGCTTCGCCTGCGCGCCGCACCGCGCCGTGCGGTCGCGCGAAGAGCTCCACGCCGCCGTCCGCGACCTCGGCCTGCCCGCGGTCCTCAAGACGGCGGCTTTCGGCTACGACGGCAAGGGGCAGAGGAAGCTCGCTGCCCCGGCCGACGTCGATCCGGCATGGGGCGCGCTCGGCGCGGGCCTTCACGGCCCGCGGGAACTCGTGCTCGAGGGCTGGATCGATTTCGACTGCGAGATCTCGGTCGTGGCGGCGCGAGGGCTCGACGGCACGGTCGCGGCGTTCGCCCCGTCGCGCAACGCCCACGCCAACCACGTCCTCGACGTGTCGAGCGTGCCCGCGGGCCTGCCCGAGCCGGTGCTCGCCGCCGCGACCGACACGGCAGGAAGAATCCTCGCGGCGCTCGGCGTGGTGGGCGTGGCCTGCGTCGAGTTCTTCGTGGCGAAGGACGGCCGCGTGCTCGTCAACGAGATCGCACCGCGGACGCACAATTCCGGCCACCTCACGATCGAGGCCTGCGAGACGAGCCAGTTCGAGCAGCAGGTCCGCGCCGTCTGCGGCCTGCCGCTGGGATCGACGCGGCAGGTGGCGCCGGCGGCGATGGCGAACCTGCTCGGCGACTGCTGGTTCCCGGGCGGCAGCACCCGTGTCGCGCGCGAGCCCGACTGGGCCGCGGCCCTCGCGGTACCGGGCGTGCGGCTGCACCTCTACGGCAAGTCCGACCCGCGGCCCGGCCGCAAGATGGGCCATCTCACGGCGCTCGCCGCCACGGCCGACGAGGCGGTCGCGAAGGTCGTCGAGGCCCGTCGCGCGTGCCACTCCTGACGCGATTGAGATCCCGTGAGGAAGCCCCAAGCGCCAGCGCGGGGACTGCAGGCCCTACAGTCCCGTCGCTCGCGCTTCGGGCCTCCTGTCGGCCGTTGGCGGTGTCTTACTGGGGCGACAGGCTGCGGCCGCGCCACGCGGTCTCGTGACCGAGCA